>JBFHQA010000009.1:0-34259 GCA_041592455.1 Thiobacillus sp.
AAATCTCGTCGGGCCGCTTGTCGAGCGCATGTTCCATGTGCACCAGGCGCAGGTTGTGAATGATCCATTCCTTCATCTCGGCACGGCTTTTCTGGCCCTTGAACACGCGCTTGACGGCCAGTTCGACGTTCTCGTAGGCCGTGAGCCAGGGCAGCAGCGAATGGTTCTGGAACACCACCGCCCGCTCCGGTCCGGGGGAGTTGACCTCGCGGTCTTCGAGCAGCACACCGCCTTCGGTTGCCTGGTGCAGGCCTGCGACAATGTTCAGCACCGTCGACTTGCCGCATCCAGAGTGGCCGATCAGGCTCACGAACTCGCCCTTGGCGATGCTGAGGTTGACCTTGTCCAGCGCCCGGAACGGGCCGTTCGGCGTGGGGAAGTCGATGCTGACTTCGGATAGTTGCAGATGGCTTTGCATGTGTTGAACTCCTTGGTATTCGATTAGCGCAGGACTGCGTTCTTGTCCCAGCTCACGGTGCGCTGCAGATACAGCATCGATCGATCGAGCAGGAAACCGATGAAGCCGATGACCAGCACGGCCACCATGATCCGTCCCAGGGAGTTGGAACTGCCGTTCTGGAATTCGTCCCACACGAACTTGCCGAGGCCGGGGTTCTGCGCCAGCATTTCGGCGGCAATCAGCACCATCCAGGCGATGCCCAGCGACAGGCGCAGGCCGGTGAACATCAGCGGCAGCGCCGAAGGCAGCACGATCTTGAACACGTGCGTCAGCGCCGGCAGGCGCAGCACCTGGCTGACGTTGAGCAGGTCCTTGCTGACGTTGGCCACGCCCACGGCCGTGTTGATGACCGTCGGCCACAGGCAGCACAGCAGCACCGTGAACATCGAGGTCAGGAAGGATTTGGAGAATGCCGGGTCCTGGCTCACGTAAACCGCGCTCACGACCATCGTCACCAGCGGCAGCCAGGCCAGCGGGGATACCGGCTTGAACAGCTGGATCAGCGGATTGACGGCGGTGTAGATCGATTCGTTCAGCCCGATCAGGATGCCCAGCGGGATGGCGATCATCGAGGCCAGGACAAATCCGGCCAATACCGTCAGCAGGCTGGTGCCGATCTGGTCGATAAAGGTCGGCTTGCCGGTATACGGCCGGATCTGTACGTCGGCCTGAGGATTGCTGGCCAGGATCTGCGCATTGCGCACTTCCTGGCGCTCGATGAAGGCCTGCTCGCGCTGGCGTTCATTCCGGTGCTCGGTGATCAGGTTGGCAGATTGCTCCCAGACATCGACCGGCCCCGGAAACTGGCCCAGGGACGTGTCGATCATCTTGGCAGCGTTGTACCAGAGAAAAAGGAAGAGGGTGGTGGCAATCAGCGGCAGCAGCAGGCTGCGGCCCCATTTTCCGAGTTGTGCCTGGCTTGGCAACAGACTCCCCGGATTCCGGCTGATGCTCGTCAGAGTCGTGCTTTTCATGGCGATTCCTTCGTATGTGAGTTCTTTTATGTCCTGGCGATGCAGGCGCCGGCCCCACCGGTCGGGAGGGACCGGCGGGGCCAGGGGCTTACGGCTTGGCCGAGCCCTTCAGGCCGATCTTGAACTGCTCCAGATAGGCGTTGGGCTTGCTGCCGTCGTACGTGATGCCGTCGATGAACTCGCTCTGCGGCGGCTTGAAGCCGGTTTCGGTCGCAAAGTCGGGGAAGTCGGCCGCCGTCATCTTGCCTTCGGCGATCAACTCCTTCGCGGCCTGGGCATAGATGTCGGGACGGTAGACCTGCTTGGCCATGTCCATGTACCAGCTGTCCGGCTTGGCCTCGGCAATCTGGCCCCAGCGGCGCATCTGAGTCAGGTACCACACGGCATCCGAGTAGTAGGGGTAGGTGGCGTTGTGGCGGAAGAACACGTTGAAGTCAGGCACGGGCCGCTTGTCGCCTTTCTCGTACTCGAAGGTTCCGGTCATGCTGTTGGCGATGACCGCTTCGTCGGCGCCCACGTAATTGGGCTTGGACAGGATCTTGACCGCCTCGGGACGGTTGGCGTTGTTGTTCTCGTCCAGCCACTTGGCGGCACGAATCATCGCCTTGACCACGCGGATGTGGGTGTTGGGATACTTCTCGGCCCAGGCCTTGGACACGCCGAACACTTTCTCCGGATTGTTCTTCCAGATCTCGTAGTCGGTGATGACCGGCACGCCGATGCCCTTGAACACGGCCTGCTGGTTCCACGGCTCACCCACGCAGTAGCCGTAGATCGTGCCGGCTTCCATGGTGGCGGGCATCTGCGGCGGCGGCGTGACCGAGAGCAGGGCGTCGGCCTTGATCTGGCCGCTGGTGTCGCCCTTGTCAGGCGCGTAGTAGCCGGGGTGGATGCCGCCGGCGGCGAGCCAGTAGCGCAGTTCGTAGTTGTGGGTCGAGACCGGGAACACCATGCCCATGTTGAAAGGCTTGCCGGCCTTTTTGTAGGAATCGACCACGGGCTTCAGGTAATCGGCCTTGATCGGGTGCACGGGCTTGCCGTCCGGACCCATCGGCACGTGCTTCTTCATCTCTTCCCAGACCGCGTTGGAAACGGTGATGCCGTTGCCGTTCAGATCCATCGAGAAGGCGGTGATGATGTCGGCCTTGGTGCCGAAGCCGATCGTGGCACCGAGCGGCTGGCCGGCGAGCATGTGTGCGCCGTCGAGCTGGCCATCGATCACGCGGTCGAGCAGCACTTTCCAGTTGGCTTGCGCTTCCAGCGTGACGTAGAGGCCTTCGTCCTCGAAGAAGCGTTTCTCGTAGGCGACGGCCAGCGGCGCCATGTCGGTCAGCTTGATGAAGCCGAATTTCAGATCGGGTTTTTCAGCCGGGCCCACGGTTCCGCCCGTGGCGGGAGCCGCCATGTCGGCAGATGGCACCGATGCCTCCTTGGGGGCCTCCTTGCCGCATCCGGTCAAGGCCATGGCCAATGCCAGGGGGGTCATCATCAGTCCCTTAACGATCTGTCTTCTGTTCATCTTGTTTCTCCTTGCGATTTGAATATCACGGCAACACCGTTGTGTGCCTGGGTGGCGGGCCGGAAGTAAAAACCTGCTCCGTCCTGTGCGCCGTCATCAGGTCAGGACACCGTTGCCCAAATGAACCGCGTGTTCGATGACCGGCATGGACCCGATGGATCGGGTACTGAATTCAAAGCACATGCTGTGCCAGATGTTCAACGTCATGAAAACAAAGAGAAAATACTTGGTGGTGCAGGATCGTTTCGGCATGAATGCTCATTCATGGTGCGTCATGAGCGATTTGGTGCATATGGTTGGGCATGGCGCAGGCACGTGTCCGGATGCGATGCGCCGCTCGACAAAACGCAGCACCGGAGCGTTCGGCGGCGCATTGTCTACAGTGGATGGATAAGGCTCTGTCGAACCATTCAAAGGAGACGGAAATGGGATCCAGAATGAACGATGTGCTTGTGCACGTCGACGAAAACCTTGACGAAGGCGCCTTGCATCGCATCGAGGACAGCGTCCGGCATGAAGCGGGCGTGGTGTCGGTCGGCCACGATCCGCATAACGCCCATGTGCTGATGGTTGTCTACGATTCGGAGGCCACCCGCGCGTCCAGCCTGCTCCAGGCATTTCGGGAACGGGGGCTGCATGCCCAGCTGGTTGGGTTGTGAGGCGTCCGGCATGAGTGAAATGCCGGACAGCATGCGCGACTGGCGCTAGCTGCCCAGCCGCTCGCTGCTTGCCGGACTGCGCTTGAACCACTTCTCCAGGCTGCGCCAGATCAGCCCGCCTGGGGCATCCATGCCTGTGAGGAGATAACTCAACACATTGAAGTTGTAGAGTCCGAGGGCTTGCTGGTTGAGCCCGCGGCGCTGGCCGCAAAACAGCAGTTGATCCCCGAGTTGCAGCAAGGTTTCCGGCCTGGGCAGCAGCATGGTGGTGTCGTCCCGCCTCAGCAGCAGCGGAATGCAGGGCAGGTCTTCGGTGCGGTCAACGGGATTGCGCAGCAGCGTGTGGAGCGGAACCGGCGTGCCATCCCGCATGGCTTCCCAGATCGCCTCGGTGTGGAAGCCCGAAATCTCCAGGTCCCAGACTTCCGGCACGGAGTTGTCGACGACGGCGGCGATGCGGCTCAACAGCATGTCGACCCATTCATCGTCGCGCGCCCTGATCTCGTCGAGGAAGTGCGACAGCAGCGGCGTGGTCAGCAAGGACAGGAACTCGTGCGCAACGATGCTAGAAGGCTGCATGGTGACGTTGGCCTGAAAGCGCTCGAACAGCGGTGCATTTGCATGGCGATTCTGTCGCAGCACGATGAACAGGTCGGGATTGAGCTCGCGTGCGGTCATGGCGATCGACAGGTTGTTGATGTCGTCGTCGGTGCCGGCCACGATTCCGACGGCCTGGTCGATGCCGGCCTCCATCAGGGTGCGGGCCTCCGTGCCGCTGCCTTCGATGCAGTTATCGCAGCCGGTCTTTTCCGGCGTGGCCTCGACCACCACCAGTTCGATGCCTGCGCGCTTCAGATGATGGGCAATGGCCTTGCCGAACCGGCCAAAGCCGCACAATACCCACTTGCCGCGAGGCGGTTCGAGGGGGAGGGCGAGGGGATCGCCCGGTACGCTGGTCAGCCATTCGTACAGCAGGTGGTGCCCCGGCGTGTTGACTGCCATGGCCAGGTGTTCGCCGAACACCTCGAAGGCCACGACCACCTCGTCGGTGCCAAACGACGCCATGTTGGCGGCCGTTTCCAGCGAATCGGCGCGACAGAGTGCGGGCAGTTCGGGCCGCAGCAGCTTGGTGGTCACCGCTACGCTCAGGTTGGCGCGATCGTCGTTCGTCAGCGCAATGACGCCGGCGCAGTAGTAATGGGACAGGCCGGCTGTCAGCAAGCTTTCCGGCAAGCTGGCATCGGCCGACAAGGCCGGGATGTCCAGATGATATTCGCCGAGTTCCAGCGCACCGACTCGTTCAGGGTCGATATCGAGCACCACAGCCTGCTGGTTGCGGCTGTCGAGGGCGTGCATCAGCAGGGTGCCGGTTTCGCCGCACCCGGCGATGAGATAGAAAGGCTGGCGCAGGCGCTTGACCTTGGCGGCAAAGCGGTTTGCCCGGGCGGCGCGCAACAGGGCGGGATCCTGCAGCAAGGCCAGGATCGAGCCGATGCTGTAGAGCCAGACGATCACCGTCATATAGATGACGAACGTGATCCAGGCTCGCTGGGCCTCGCTGAATGTGCCTGGCAGTTCACCGAAACCGATGGTGGTCGCCGTATAGCTGACGACATAGAACGCATGGAAAAAGCCCATCGGGGGCGCCGCTTTGCCTTCGGCGTCGATCCCGGGGATCTGTGCCATGCCCAGTATGGAAATGGCGTAGCTGACGATCAGGAAGATCAGCGGCGCACGCATGCGCCGCAGGATCATGAACAGCGTATTGTGCATGTCAACGCCGGAACATGACGGTCTCCACCAGCAGCATGATGACCGACAGGATATTGGCAGCCAGTGCGCCGGCTGAAAGCGACACGATGCTGGCCGTCACGTCGGGCGTCAGGCCGGTGCCTTCGATGTGCACCGCCATGACCCAAACCCAGGCAGCGGCCAGGAGCCCCAGGTCGGCCACCAGGCTGCTCGCCAGATGGATGGCGCCGATCTGGGTGCGCTCGCCGAACTTGAGCACGGTCGCGATCAGGTTGACGATGATGGCAAAGAACAATTCGTACACATGGTGGTGGGCCGGGTTGTCCAGATCGCCAAGCACGAATCCAAAGTTGAGCGTCATCGCCAGGATGATGAAGAAACCAAACACGACCTTTTCGAGGTTCATGGGCTGTCCCTTGTAGTTATGAGTTCTGGGGCGATTATAGTGCGCCTTCCAGATCCTTATGACTACGCATAATGTATATTATGTTAAATAGTAAGAATGGGGCTGGGGGCGCGACCCGTACCTACACCCCGTTGCCGTATGCACGTCCATAAATGCTAACGCGTGTCACCTGTCGGGATGTTTGACGCACACCGTCGCCAGTCTTGACATGTATAGTCAGATCTAGCCTCGAAATCCATCAACCATCACACTCACACGGTGCAATTCCCATGCGTTGTCCTTGGCAACAAGGCATCAGATTGCATGGCAATCGATCATTCGCTCAGGTTGCGTTTGCGAGTCTGGAATTCCTCGTCGTCTATCTCGCCCCGAGCGTAGCGTTCTCTAAGGATATTCAATGCCTTGGAAGATGAATCTAACGTTCGTTCACCCGACATGGGACCCGTCAGAATCCACTTTATTAAGGCGACTATGCCTGCGACGATGAGCACCCACCAGAGCGCCATGAATATCCAGCCGAACCCGCCAAACATGCCATAACCATCCATGATTCACCTGCTCCTCATGCGGTTTTCCGGTAATGGCGCCTGCCTTGCCGGGAACGTAGCCGATTGGTCACGCAGCGTTGAGGCGAGCGCAGGTCGCGCGCCTGTTCAATGACGGCCCATATGCATCTGCATCATCATCTGCATCATGTCCATGCGCTTTTCCATCATATCGAGGCGGCGATCCGTCATGTCGCTACCCATGTCACCACCGTGCATACCGTGACCCATCATCCCCATACCGCCTTTACCTCCACCCATCATGCCCATCCCGCCGCCGTGCATGCCTTGACCCATCATGCCCATGCCGCCCTGGCTGTCTTTGCCGCCGCCCATCATGCCCATGCCACCGGACTTTTGGCCGGCCATGGGGCAACCGCCTTCCATGTCCTTCATCATGGAGCCCATATGCTTCATCTGCTCGTCCATCATTTGCATGCGCTTGGCAGGGTCCTGGGTGCGCCGCATTTCCTGCATGCGATCGCGCATCGCTTGCATACGCGTCGCGCGCGTGTCCTGCTGCGCCGGTGCGGCAGCCGTTTCAGCCGGGTGATGGCTGGCGTGTTCGTCCTTGGCAGGCTCGGCGGCGAACGTGGCGGCGGGAAACGCCAACGCGGCGGCGATGGCGCAAAGCTTGAGCGTCTGTGCGGTGGTTTTCATCATCGTGCTCCTTTCAGGTTTCATTTGGCCAATTCGAGTTGCGTGACGGTCATCGCACCTTCCACTCTGTCGGCCTGGAAGCGCACGTTATCGCCGGGTTTGACACGATCCAGCATGGCGGGATCCTTGACGCGAAACACCATGGTCATGCCGGGCATGCCAAGGTTTTCGATCGGCCCGTGGCGAAGCGTGATCTTGCCCTGGGCCTTGTCGATCTTCTTCACCTGGCCTTCGGCGAGCATGGCGCCATGCCCTGCGCCACCCGAGTGACTCATATGGCCGGCATCCGCGAGCGCCGGAACGCTCAGGCTCAGGCCAAGACCCAGTGCGAGGGCGGTAAGAATCGTTTTCATGTCTGTTCCTTTATAGGTTACTGAGAGGGCTGAGTGCCTGTGACTAGGCGCCAGGCCAGCTTGAAAGCGAGTATGAGGCCCATCGCGCAACGACAAGCTGACGCCGACATGACAATGCTGTCAGGCAGGCGTCGGTGGATTTCAAGGCTGCCGCGATCCCGTGGCGTATCAGTGGGTGTGGCCGTCGTGCGGGTCGTGGCGCGGCTTCTTCTTGCTCGGCGACGCCGGTTCGTCGTGGGCGTGGTCGTCGAGGCCGCCGTGCGAATGGCCGTCGCTCGATGCGACCAGCGCGCGGTATTCGTCGGGCGACAGGGTCGGCATCTTTTGCATGAAGGCGACCATGTCCCAGATGGCGTCGTCCTCGATGCCGCCTTTTGACCACGCGGGCATGCCGCTGGCCTTGATGCCGTGCTTGATCACCCAGAAATGCCGCGCGGCCCGGTCGCCCGCAGCGTCGGACGCCTGGGTCAGGTCGGGCGGTTGCGGATACAAGCCCTTGCGGATCTCGGAATCGGACTGCCCCGGTACGAGGTGACAACTCGCGCACATGGCATCGTAATTGCCGGAACCGCGGCGGATCCGCTCGGCGTCGTTAAGGTTGCCCGGCACTTCTAGACCGGCTGCTGCGCGCTCGATCGCGCGGTCGCGTGTGGTTTCGATCAACTGGTAGACCGTGTCGCTGTGGGGCGTGTCGGCCGAAACATCCACCCTACCCCCCATGATCAAGGCAGATCCAGCTGCGGCCAGTGCCACGAGCGTGACGAGCACGCCGGCGATAAATCCTTTCATCGATTGTTTCTCCTGAGTTTGTCCTTGTCGCGTGGCGTCTCCACGCAAGCTCATGTTCGCCACGCGCCCGCTACCGGAAACTGACAACAAGATTACAAATCTGTCATGTTCGCGTCATGCACGGCCCGGATATGGCACGATGGCGCGACCATGAAGCTATTGATCGTAGAAGACGAACCCAAGACGGGCGAATACCTCAAGCAGGGGCTGGGCGAAGCCGGCTTCGTGGTCGACCTTGCGCGTGACGGCTGGGAAGGCCTCGAACTTGCCAAGGCCGGCCACTATGACCTGCTCATTCTCGACGTGATGCTGCCGGGCCTGAACGGCTGGCAGGTGCTCGAGGGCGTGCGGCGCGCGGGCAACGAGGCGCCGGTGCTGTTTCTGACTGCGCGCGACCAGGTCGAAGACCGCGTCAAGGGGCTGGAAATGGGCGCGGACGACTACCTCGCCAAGCCCTTTGCCTTTGCCGAATTGCTGGCGCGGGTGCGCAGCCTGCTGCGCCGGGGCCACGCGAGCCTGGAGTCGACGGTGCTTTCGGTCGCCGACCTCGAGCTCGACCTGTTGCGGCGGCGGGCGACGCGCGCGGGCCAGCGCATCGACCTCACCGCCAAGGAATTCGCGCTGCTCGAACTCTTTCTGCGCCGTCAGGGCGAGGTGCTGCCGCGCAGCCTGATCGCCTCGCAGGTCTGGGACATGAATTTCGATTCCGACACCAACGTGATCGACGTCGCGGTGCGCCGGTTGCGGGTCAAGATCGACGAGGGCTACGAGCCGAAGCTGATCCACACCGTGCGCGGCATGGGCTACGTGCTCGAAGTCGGCACAGGCGATACAAGCGCATGAAGCCTCTCTCGCTCACTGCCCGGATCAGTTTGCTGTTCGCCGTGTCGGCGGGACTGGTGCTGCTCGTGACGAGCCTGTTTCTGGCGCGCGCCGTCGATGCGCACTTCGAGGAAGGCGACCGCCACGAGGTCGGCGGCAAGCTGGAGCTCATACGCAACCTGTTCGCGAACGCCCGCGGGAAAGCGGCGTTCGACCGGCTGCCCCAGCAACTCGACGATGCCCTTGTGGGACACCACGGCCTCGTCGTCGAGGTGGCCGAGTCCGGCGGCAACGTCTGGTACGCGACGCCCGGGGTGATATTCCCGCCGACCTTGCGGCAGGCCTGCACGGACGAGCCCGTACGTTGCGCCAAGGGGCTGCTGCTGCAATGGGATCAAGCCGATGTAGGCTACCGCGGCGAAGTTCTGTCGATCGTGGCGGGCGACGGCAGCCCGTTCGTGGTGACGGTAGGCCTCGACGTGGCCCGGCACGAATCGTTCATGCGCACCTTCATGACCGTGCTGGTGGTGGCGGCGGCGCTCGCCGCGCTGGCCACCGCTGCACTCGGCTGGCTCGTCACCCGCTGGGGTCTCACGCCTTTGAGGCAGGTGACCGATCTGGTCGGCGGCATGTCGGCCGAACGGCTCACCGAGCGCCTGCCGACGGCCACCCTGCCCCGCGAACTCGTACCCCTTGCACAGGCCTTCAACGCAATGCTCGCGCGGCTCGACGACTCGTTTCGCAGGTTGTCGGAGTTCTCTGCGAACATTGCGCACGAGTTGCGCACCCCGATTTCGAACCTGATGACGCAAACGCAGGTGGCCCTGTCGGTGGCGCGCAACGCCGAGGAGTACAAGGAAATCCTGTATTCGAGCCTCGAGGAATACGAGCGCATGGCGCAGATGGTCAGCGACATGCTATACATCGCGCAGACGGAAAACGGCCCGTTGCAGCCCGGGCCGACGCCGGTCGACCTGGCCGAAGAGGCGCGCGGGCTGTTCGAGTACTTCGAGGCCTGGGCCGCCGAGCGCGGCGTTTCGCTGGCTTTGTCAGGTGAAGCGCAGGTGGCGGGCGACCGGCTCATGCTGCGGCGCGCGATGAGCAACCTGGTTGCCAACGCCATTCGACACTGCCCAGGCGGCAATACGGTCAAGGTGCTGCTGGAACGCGCTTCAGGCACGGTGTCGGTGACTGTCGAAAATCCCGGCCCCGAGATTGCGGCCGAACATCTGCCCCACCTCTTCGAGCGCTTTTATCGCGTCGACCCCTCGCGTCGGCGCATGGGCGACGGCGCCGGCCTTGGGCTCGCGATCGTCAGGTCCATCATTCAGGCGCATGGTGGAAGCGTTGGCGTGACGTCTGCGGCGGGTGTCACACGGTTTTATTTCGAGTTGCCGTTTGCTTGATCCGCCTGAAGTCCAAATCGAATCATCAGGTACGCAATGAACCCTGGCTGTGCATCATGGACGCCTGTGAGGTTTATGCAAAACGCTGAGTGGGACAGACAGGCCAGAAGAGCCTACGACACGGCAATGGTGCCGGTTCAGCTCGCGCGGTTCGCGCACCCCGCAGGCATGCGCGATCATGCCCACTTCGTAGGTCATGTTCTGGTGGTAGCTGGCGACACGCTCGGCTTTTTCCTCCGGAACCAGTCCGTGCTGCAGCCTGGGGTTGTGAGTCGTGATGCCGGTTGGGCAGGTGTTGCGGTTGCACTGCAGCGCCTGGATGCAGCCGAGCGCAAACATGAAGCCGCGTGCGGAATTGACAAAATCGGCGCCCATGCACAAGGCCCAGGCCACGTCGGTCGGCGTGATGAGCTTGCCGGATGCGATGACCTTGATGCGGTCGCGCAATCCATACTCGTGCAGTTTATCGACCAGCATGGGCAGGGATTCGCGCAGCGGCAGGCCCATGTCGTCGATCAGCGCCTGGGGCGCCGCGCCGGTGCCGCCTTCGGCACTGTCGAGCGCGATGAAGTCGGGCGCGCAGGCATCGCCCCGGCTGTTGATGTTGGAGAACAACCGGTCCAGCCATTCGTCGCCTCCGAGCACGAGCTTGATGCCGGTGGGCTTGCCGGTCACATTACGAATGCGGGATAGGCTATCCAGCAACTGGTTGTCGTTGCCGATGTCGGGGTGGCGGTTGGGGCTGATCGCATCGACGCCCATGCGGATATGGCGGATGGCGGCAATCTCTGCAGTGACCTTGGCGCCGGGAAGGATGCCGCCCTTTCCTGGCTTGGCGCCTTGCGAGAGCTTGATTTCGAACATCTTGACCTGTGGGTGGGCCGCGATTTCACGCAGGCGCTCTTCGTCTAGATGCCCCTCGAGGTCACGCACACCGTTCTTGGCCGTGCCAATCTGGAACACGATGTCGGCGCCGCCTTCCAGGTGCATTGGCGTCAAGCCGCCCTCCCCTGTGTTCATCCAGCACCCTGCCCGCTTCGCACCGGCCGACAGGGCCAGTACGGCGGGCTTGGAAATCGCGCCATAGCTCATGCCCGAAATATTGAATATCGAAGACGTGATGTAGGGATGCGGGCAGTCGGGGCCGATCGTGATTGCATGGGGCGGGACGGCATCCTCGTTGAGCGTGGGAAACGGCGTGTTGACGAACAGAACGGTGCCGGCGGGACGCAAGTCGCGGGTCGAGCCGAAGGCAACCGTGGTGTCGATGTTCTTGGCGGCACGGTAGACCCAGGAACGCTGGGCGCGGTTGAACGGCATTTCCTCTCGGTCCAGCGCGAAAAAGTACTGCCGGAAGAATTGACCCAGGCGCTCGAATGCGTAGCGGAAATGCACGATGACCGGGTAGTTGCGGCGCAAGGCCTGCTTGGTCTGGGTAATGTCGACGATGTACACGACCACGATGGCAAGCGCCGCAAGCCCCAGCACCAGAACAAACAGGGCGGCGATCAGTTGCAGGAAGGTGAAAACCCAGCCGAGGTCAATCATATTTGTCATTACTTTACCTGACCGGTTTGTGCCTGCCGGCCGTTATCGAAGTCAGCATGCCTTTTCTCCTCCCGTTCGGAATCGAGGTTGGCATCGCCTGGCGTAAGGCATCTATCGTCCAGAATCAGGCCAAACCTGATACCAGGCTTTGCTGCGCCATCCCGGCCCTGTGGACGACGCGTCATCCCGCTTAAGGTGCGCTCTGCACCCTGAACGAGCAGGCGCCGCTGAAAGAACCGGTGCAGGAATGGTTCTGATCATACCTAAACGTGAGTTTTCAGCCTCATCACGCTGTCACTAGTTAGGCATGACAATTGCTACTTGCATATTAGTAATTGCTTATGGTTATGTCATGCTCGCTCTGCTACGTATCGTGTCGCTGCTCGTGTTCCTACCCTGGTATTCGGCACACGCCGCCGAGCCGGTGTTGCTGACCAAGTTCATCGCCGGTCGCGACGCCGAAGAAGTGACGTCCAACCTGAAAGCCGCGTTCACGTCGCACAACTATACCTTTGTGCGCGTGCAGGAGATCGAGAGCCAGTTGGTGCCGGCCGACTGGAAGGCCAGGTCGGTTCGCATCGTGTATTTCTGCAATTTCGACAAGCTCAATGCGGCCTTGCTGCGCGACAGCCGAACCACGCAGGTCATGCCGTGCCGCATCACCCTGATCGAAGGCCAGTCTGGGGTTGACCTCATCGCAGTCAATCCCGGCTGGGTCAGCGAGCAATGGAATGCCCCCGAACTACACCAGCAATGCCTGCTGATGAAACGCGATTACCTTTCCATACTTGAGGAGGCTGCGATATGAAACGTCATTTTGCTGCATGGGTCCTGATGCTGATGCTGTCGGCACACGCACAGGCCTCTCCACTCTCGGCCAGCAAGGCCGCCGACATGCAAACCGCACTGGACGACCTGAGCCTGGCGCTGGCCAATCATGGCTACAAGCTGGTCAAGGTCCAGCCGATCGACCAGGCGCTGGTCAAGCGCGGCTATGCCGACCCCGGCATCCGGCTGGCGTTCGTGGGAAAGGATGAACTGGTCCGCCAGGCCATGACTGCCGACAGCTCCCTGCTGAATCTGCTGCCCCTGCGCCTGACGGTCAGGATCGACGAGGGGCAGGTCCGCATCAGCAGCGATGACCTCAGTGCCTGGCGCGAGCGGATGCCTCACACCGCACCGGTGTTGAAAACCTGGGAAGGCGAACTGGCCGCGATCCTGACCGACTTCGCAAACCAGTAGTCCAGCAGCCCGGGCCAGCCTGCACTGCAACGCAGTGGCTGGCTGGCCCGCGCATGACGTCGAACCTCCCGTGCCTGTGGAGGGTTGTTCGACTTCATGTTTCATTTGGTCATGATGCTGCTTTGGGAACGGTTCGTGGACCGGACCATTCGGAAGCATTTGCGGGTTCCTGCGGCAAATTGGTTACAATTTTCGCACCACAGCCTGAAGCGAATCCCATGCAGTCGAATGACCTACTCAATACGGTGCTCGATGCGGCGACCGAGGTTTCCATCATCGCAACGGGGCCGGATGGCTTGATCACGGTGTTCAACCGCGGGGCCGAGCGTTTGCTTGGCTACACGGCTGACGACATGATCGGAAAGCAGACGCCTGCTCCCCTGCATCTGCCCGAAGAGGTGATTGCCCGGGGGCAGGAATTGAGCACCCGGCTCGGGTATCCGGTCGAAGGCTTTCGGGTGTTCGTCGAAATACCGGAACTGGAAGGCTCCGAGCGGCGGGAATGGACCTATGTCCGCAAGAATGGCGAACACGTGCCCGTTTCGCTGGTGGTGACCGCCATGCGCTCGCCGGAGGGAACAGTGACCGGCTATCTTGGCATCGCCCAAGATATTTCGGAGCGCAGGCAGGCCGAGCGCGCGCTCAGAATCACCAACGAACGCCTGCAGGGCTTGCTGGATTCCATGACAGAAGGCGCCTATGGCGTGAACACAGATGGACTGTGCACCTTCGTCAACAAGGCTTTCCTGGACATCCTGGGGTTCCAGCACGCCGACGACGTGCTGGGCAAGCATGTCCATTCGCTGATTCACCATTCGCATGCCGACGGCAGTCCCTATCCGCCGGGCGAATGCAGGATGTATCGGGCCTATCATGCCCACCAGAACGTGCACACCGATGACGAAGTGTTCTGGCGTGCCGACGGCACGCCGATCCCGGTGGAATACTGGTCGAGCCCGATCATTCAGGACGGCCGCATCATGGGGGCGATTGCCACCTTCATCGACATCAGCGAACGCCTGCAGGCCCAGCAGAACCTGAACCAGTTCAAGAGCACGCTGGACCGCACCCTCGATGGCGTCTTCATGTTCGACCCCGACAACCTGCAGTTCTTCTACGCCAACCAGGGGGCGTTGAAGCAGGTCGGCTACGAACTCGACGAACTGCTCGGCATGCATCCATACGACATCAAGCCGGAAATCGACGAGAAGCACTATCGCAAGCTGATCGCCCCGTTGCTGTCCGGCCAGCAGCAATCAGTCACGTTCGAGACCGTGCACCGACACAAGGATGGTCATCTCATTCCGGTCGAGATCTTTCTTCAATATATTGCACCGGCTGGCGAGCAGCCCCGCTTCGTCAATATCGTGCGCGACGTGTCGGAACGGAAGGCGGCCGAAGCGCAGCTGCGGGTAAGTGAGCAGCGTTTCCGAGAGATGCTGGAAACCTGCCCCACGGCCGCGCGCATCGCCCGGGCAGGCGGCCGCGACGTGATCTTTTGCAATCGCCGCTACGCGGAGTTGATCAACGCCGAGACCGACCGGGTCGCCGGGGTCGACCCAGCGTCTTACTACGCCCACCCCGAGGACTATCAGGACATCCTGGCGCACCTGGGCAAGGGCGAGAGCATCCTTGACCGTCTGGTCGAACTGGCCATTCCGGGGTCGGCGAACAAATGGGCGCTGGCCTCCTATTTCCCCATCCAGTACGAGGGCGAGCCTGCGGTGCTGGGCTGGTTCTACGACATCACCGACCGAAAGCAGGACGAGCTCGCACTGCAGGAGCAGGCCCAGCATACCCAGGCGATTCTCGACCAGATGGTGGACGGCCTGATCACGATCGACCGATCGGGCATCGTGGCTTCGTTCAACCTGGCGGCGGAGCGCATCTTTGGCTACGCGGCCGATGAAGTGCTGGGCCAGAACGTCAAGATGCTGATGCCCAATCCCCACCGTGACGCGCACGACACGTATTTGCGCAACTATCAGACAACGGGCGTGGCGCACATCATCGGCATCGGCCGGGAGGTGGAAGGCCTGCGCAAGGACGGCAGCCTGTTTCCGATGGAGCTGGCGGTCTCGGAGGTCAGCCGCCAGGGGGCGCCGCTCTATGTCGGCATGGTTCGCGACATCAGCGAGCGCAAGCGGATGGAAACCATGAAGACGGAGTTCGTGTCCACCGTGAGCCACGAATTGCGCACCCCGCTCACCTCGATTTCAGGTGCGCTTGGCCTGCTGGTCGGCGGCGCCCTGGGTGAACTGCCGGATCAGGCGCGTGGCCTGATCGAGATCGCCCACAAGAACAGTCTCCGCCTGACCCATCTGATCAACGATCTGCTCGATATGGAAAAGATCGCGGCCGGCAAGATGCGATTCGAGATGCAGCAGCATGCCCTGATGCCGCTGATCGAGCAGGCGATCGATGGCAACCGGGCCTATGGCATCAAGCGTCGCGTCAGCCTGGCCCTGATCCAGGCGGTCGATGACGTCGATGTGCGCGTGGATAGCCAGCGCCTGATGCAGGTGCTGTCCAACCTGCTGTCGAATGCCGTCAAGTATTCTCCCGAGGACGGCACGGTGGAAATCGCCGTGCGGCGCCTGGATCAAGTCGTGCGCGTTGAGGTGATCGATCATGGTCCCGGCATTCCGGCTGCATTCCGGTCGCGGATATTCCAGAAGTTTTCCCAGGCCGACTCTTCCGATACCCGCCAGAAAGGCGGCACGGGCCTCGGGCTTTCGATCACCAAGGAACTGGTCGAGCGCATGGGCGGTCAGATCGGTTTCGAATCCGTCGAGGGCGAAGGGGCGACGTTTTTCATCGAACTGCCGATCCTGGCTGCAGGCTGCGCTGTTGCAGCCGGCCAGGCGACGTCAGTGACAGATTCCGACTCGGCGACGGCGCCGCGTATTCTGGTGGTCGAAGACGAGCCCGATATCGCCAAGCTGCTGAGCCTGCTGCTGTCCCGGGCAGGCTATGCGGTCGACACGGTACCCGATGGGCAGGCCGCGCTCAGGGCGCTGAAGGAAGGCCACTACGCGGCCATGACGCTTGACCTGATGCTGCCGGACGTCAGCGGGCTGGACATCATTCGCCAGGTGCGCAAGGAGTCGGAGTTTCCGGATATCCCGATCATCGTGGTGTCTGCCAAGATGGAAGAAGGACGGCTGGCCTTCAAGGGCGACTTTTCCGCAGTGGAATGGCTGGCCAAGCCGATTGATGAGGAACTGCTGCTGGCCACGGTGGAAAAGCAGTTGCCGGCCATGGGCGACACGCTGACCAACGTGCTGCATGTGGAAGACGACCCGGACCTGCATCGCGTGATCAAGGCCATGGCAGGAAACCGGTGTACATTCACGCTGGCCACTACGCTGGCTGAAGCCGAGTCGCTCGTGGCCCGGGAGAAGTTCGACGTGGTGATTCTGGATCTTGGCCTGCCGGATGGCTCGGGCTGGGATCTGCTTCCGATTCTGCGACGCCTGCAGCCCCCGCCCCGGATCGTGGTCCTTTCCGGCGAGGAAATGTCGCCGAGTGACGCTCACAAGGTCGAGGCCGCCTTGCTGAAATCGCAAATGTCTCCGCATGATTTGCTCAAGGCCATACAAAGCAGCATCCTTCGTTCCAAGCCAACAGGTATCGATCAATGAATCACTTGCAGCGCATTTTGTATGTAGAAGATGAACAGGACATCCAGGCCGTGGCCAAGCTGGCCCTGGAGATGGTGGGCGGCTTCACCGTGAAGATTTGTTCGTCCGGCGAGGAAGCCTTGCGCGAGGCAGAAGCCTTTGCGCCGGACATGATCCTGCTGGACGTGATGATGCCCGGGATTGACGGCCCTGCTACGCTCAAGCGCCTGCGTGAACAGGCTGCCCTGAACACGGTGCCGGTCGCTTTCATGACAGCCAAGGTACAGCCGGCGGAAATCGACCATTACAAGTCGCTCGGCGCGCTCGATGTCATCGCCAAGCCATTCGACCCGATGACCCTGGCCGCTCGCGTGACATCCATCTGGGAATCACGGAACGGCTGATGCCCGGGGCCCGGCGCCGCCGCCTCCCTCAGCGTTGACGGACTGACTGGCGCGCCTGCAGCACCTTCACCTGAAACAGCGCATCGCGTTCGTCTTCTTCCAGCGCAGCCCGGATGCTGTGCTCGGTCGCCTGGTAGCGCGGAATGATGTTGTATTTCAGGGCGTTGACGCGTTTCTGGGTTTTCCGGCTGGCAGCCAGCAGGCGCCACAGGGCGTTCTCGGCCTCGCCCAGGCGCGCCAGGGTCACCGTCAGGTCGCGCAGGCGCAGGCGCGCCTCGTCGAAGCTGACGTCCGTCCACATCAGGCCGACCGGCTGCAATGGCAGCGGTTCGGCCGTGACGCTGGGATATTCCACGCCGACGCTCGAACGTACCGTCACCTTGATGGCGACCGCAGGCTTGAGTCCGACGGTCGACTGGTTCAGCATCTGCTCGCCCATCCGCATCTGCACGATGCCGAGCCAGTGATAGGCCTCGGTCAGCTCGCGTGCCGTCTGGGCGCGCAATTCGCGGTAGCGGGATAGGTGTTCATAGACCAGGCGGGCAAGCAGGTCACGCTTTTTCTCCAGCATCTGCCTGCCCTGCTCGAGGAATCGCGCCTGGCGGCTGACCTGGAGCAACGCGCTTTTGGTGGGCGGAACGGACAGGCATTTTTTCATGCGCCGCTCCTGCACACGACCACTGGGGTTGATGCCGGAAGGCCATGCTTCCTGGCCGCGTGATCGGGCCACTTGTATCGGGATGTCTGCATCGGCGTCAGCCTGCTCCCTTGTGATATTTCGCCAATTCCGCTTCCGAGACCCGGATCAGCGCTTCGGGGGGCAGCATCGAAAGCAGGTCCCAGGCGAGGTTCAGAGTTTCGTGCACGCTGCGGTCCTCGTCTTCGCCCTGGCCGATGAAGCGCTGCTCGAAGGCATCTGCAAACTGAAGGTGGCGGCGGTCGGCCTCGGACAGGTCTTCCGAGCCGATGATGGCCGCAAGGCCCCGGATTTCCAGGGCTTTGGCATAGCTGGCGAACAGCTGGCTCGACACATGCGGATGGTCCTCGCGCGTGAACCCCCTGCCGATGCCGTCCTTCATCAGCCGCGACAGCGAAGGCAGCACGCTCACCGGCGGATGGATGCCCTGGTTGGCGAGTTCCCGGTCGAGTACGATCTGGCCTTCGGTAATGTAGCCGGTCAGGTCTGGAATCGGGTGCGTGATGTCGTCGGAGGGCATCGACACGACCGGAATCAGGGTGATCGAGCCGCGACGGTTCTGGACGCGCCCTGCCCGCTCGTAAAGTTCGGCCAGGTCGGAGTACAGATACCCCGGATAGCCCTTGCGCGCCGGCACGTCCCCCCGCAGTACGGCGACCTCGCGCAACGCCTCGGCGTAGGCGGTCATGTCGGTCAGCACCACCAGCACGTGGTAGTCGAGATCGAATGCCAGGTACTCGGCCGCCGTCAACGCGGCCCTTGGCGTCAGCAGGCGCTCGATGACAGGCTCGTCGGCCAGGTTGAGGAACATCACGACCTTGTTCAGCACGCCGCTTGCCTCGAAGCTTTCCTGGAAAAAGCGGGCGTCGGTGTGCGAGGCGCCGAAGGCGGCAAACACGACGACGAAATCCGAGGCGTCTTCGCCCAGAAGCTTGGCCTGGCGCACGATCTGCGCCGCAACCCGGTTGTGCGGCAGGCCGCCGCCGGAAAAGATCGGCAGCTTCTGGCCGCGGGTCAGCGAATTCATGCCGTCGATGGCGGAAATGCCGGTCTGGATGAATTCGCGCGGATAGGCCCGCGCCGCGGGGTTGAGCGGTTCGCCGTTGACGTCGCGGCGGTCGGCCGAAATGATCGGCGGCCGTCCGTCGCGCGGCAGCCCGCTGCCGTTGAACACGCGTCCCAGCATGTCGCGGGACAGGGGCAGGCTGAAGGGCTCATTCAGAAAGCGCACCCAGGTGCGTTCGATGTCGAGTTCATCCGTACCC
Source organism: Thiobacillus sp. (assembly GCA_041592455.1). GTDB lineage: Bacteria > Pseudomonadota > Gammaproteobacteria > Burkholderiales > Thiobacillaceae > Thiobacillus. The sequence continues at coordinate 19,125 of JBFHQA010000009.1, forward strand.
TCGAACACCTCCACCAGCACGGCATCGTCCGCCGTGCGGATCACCTTGCCGGAACGCACCCGGCCGGAATGGTCGCGCAGCTGAACCCGGGAGCCGGCCGCCACGCCGGCGACCGCGCGCATCACGACGAGGCCGCCCTGGGCCGAGGTGGCGGTGCGGAATTCGACGTCGCTCATGTGTGCTCTCCCGTCGCCGGAAGCGATGAAGGCTGCGCGTATTCCTGCCGCAATGGCTCGAAGGCGTCGGGAATGGCCGCAATCCTGGCCCGCAATGCCGCCAGGTCGTCGGAGCCATGCTGGCTTTTCCAGCGGCGCGCCTGCGAAACCAGCGGGAGCTCGATCAGCCGGCGCGCAGGTGCGCCGAGCCTGACCAGTTTCATGCCCTGGCGGTTGATTTCGAGCAGGGCTGCCAGCAGGGCAAACTGCTTCTCGGGCGAGGCGAAGCTGTCGACCTCGTCGGTTGCGGATTGCTGAAGCAATCCCTGCTTGAGCAGTTCCGCCGATTCCAGGTTCCAGCGTTGTTCGGATGACAGGGCCTCGACGCCGACGAGATTGACGATGCGCTGCAGTTCTTCGGATTCCGCGAGCAGTTCGAGCGCCGCCGAGCGCGCCGATTCCCATTGCGAATCAACATGTTCCGCCCACCACTTCGCAGCAGAACTCACGTATCCGGAAAAGCTCTCGATCCAGTCCACGGCAGGGTAATGCCGGGCATCGGCGAGCTCCTTCGACAAGGCCCAGAAGGTCTGGATGATTTCCTTGGTATGGCTCGTCACCGGCTCGGAAAAGTCACCGCCCGGGGGCGACACCGAGCCGATCAGCGTGACCGAACCCGGCGCGCCCGACAGGGTTTCCACGCGCCCGGCCCGCTCGTAGAAGGCAGCCAGGCGGGAGCCGAGATAGGCAGGATAGCCCTCTTCCACCGGCATGTGCCCGAGCCGGCCGGACACTTCGCGCAGGGCCTCGGCCCACCGGCTTGTCGAGTCGGCGACCATGACGACGTCATAGCCCTGGTCCCGGAAATATTCGGCCAGCGTGATGCCGACGTAGATCGACGCTTCGCGTGCCACGACCGGCATGTTGGACGTGTTGGCGACGATCAGGGTGCGTTCAAGCAGCGGGCGTCCGCTACGCGGATCCTTCAGTTTCGGCATGGACTCGAGCACGTCGGTGAGTTCGTTGCCGCGTTCGCCGCATCCGACATAAATGACGATTTCGGCATTGCACCAGCGCGCGATCTGCTGCTGCAGCATGGTCTTGCCTGCACCGAACGGCCCCGGAATCGCCGCCTTGCCCCCCTTCAACAGCGGGTAGAACGTATCGAGGATGCGTTGCCCGGTGATCAGCGGAGCCACGGCGTGGTCTCGCTGGAGGTAGGGGCGAGGCGTGCGCACGGGCCAGCGGTGGAACAGGCGCAGCTTTTCGATGCCGCCATCGGCCAGCCTGATCCGGCCGATTACTTCATCGACGCCATAGTCGCCTTCGGGGGCCAGTTCCAGCAGTTCACCCTGGATGCGGGGCGGAACCAGGATGCGGTGCGCGATGGAGTCGGTTTCCTGCACCGTTCCGAGCACGGCCCCGCCTGCGAGCGGCATGCCTGCACGAACGTCGGGGCCGGGCACGAAATGCCAGCGCGTATCGCGCGGCAAGGCGGGCACGGTCACGCCTCGCGCCATGCGGTCGCCGCTGATGTCCCGGACTGCATGGAGCGGCCGCTGCACGCCGTCGAAGATCGCGCCAAGCAGGCCGGGGCCCAGTTCGACCGACAACGGCCATCCCAGCCCTTCGGCATCCTCGCCTGGACGCAGGCCCGCGGTGTCTTCGTACAACTGGGCCAGCGCGGTGGAGCCATCGCGGCCGATCACTTCGCCGATCAAGCCCATGCGCCCTACCCTGACCTGCTCGCCAATGACGGTCCGGGGCAAATCGAGCCTGACCAGGGGGCCGTTTATTTCAAGTATTTTTCCCATGGCGTGTCTTGGACTGGCGGGCGAAAAGGAGATCATGAGCGGAGGATGCCGGCTGGCCGGCTGGTTTTTCAGTGCGCATGGCTGCTCCAGCCGTGTATCAGCGTATCCAGATCGGGCGCGCTGGCAAACAGCCGCTCCATGGCTACCTGAACCAGTTCCTCGGCCAGGCGGTCGCGGCGCGCCTCGAAGGTTTGGTCCAGCTGCGCGGTGTTGTCGGGCAGGCGCACTCTGAGTCCGCCTTCGCTTGACTGGCCGTGGCTGGCGAGCGAAACCTGGCGGCCCGGCGCGGCACGCTTCGCCAGGTCGGGCCAGAATGGCGTCAGGCGCACTTCGTCTTCTGCGCGCACTTCGGCCACGAGATCGCCTGCAGGCAAGGCGGCGGCCGCGGCGGCCAGCCAGGATTCGAGCACGTCCAGGTAGCGCTTGTCGTCCTGGACGAGCGTCCTGAATGCCGCTTTCATGTCGGCCAGTATCGCTTCGGTCAGCGCCCAGCGCAGCCTGTCGAGTTCGGCCGTGAGCCTGATTTCCGCTGCCTGGACCTGACGCTGCAAAGTCCGCTCGGCCTCGAGCCTGGCCTTCAGGATTTCGCTTTCCTCGGCCAGCTTCAGCTTGTCTGCCGATTCGTCGCGGATGCGCGCACAGGCGGATTCCGCCTGTTGCCGGTGCTGGCGGGCGAGCGTCTCGGCCTGATGGACGAGCGCCTGCTCAAGCTGTTTTACCTGGATGTCCTGGTCCATTCAGTCTGGCAATCAAAAGGTTCTGGCGTGTTTCTAAACATGCATGTTTAAAGTGAATTGTCAGGTGGTGCGGGTCTTAGTTCGATTGCAAGGCCTCTGCACCGAGCACCGTCCTGACCATGTCGTCCACGGCCGGCGCATACGCGTGCGGCGCCGACAGCGGCGGCAGCTCGGTGATGACGATTTGCCCCCCTTCGTTGCGCAGACGGTCCAGCCAGGGCCCGCCCTGATGCGCCAGGCGCGTTTCCAGCAGCACCAGCGCCTCTTCGCCGTCACGCGCCAGTTGGGCCAGCACGGTCTCGACGGTATCGGGATCGGCGTCGGCGTAGGTTTCGGCTCCGATCAGCCGGAAGCCTTCGACCAGTCCGGCGCTGCCCATGACGATCAGGCGGGCGCTGCCAACGGAAGCATCATGCGGTTTCATCATGGACTCAAAGCTTGCCAAGCATCAGGATGGACATGACCAGGCCATAGATCGCGATGCCTTCGGCCAGCCCCATGTAGATCAGCGTGCGTCCGAACAATTCGGGCTTTTCGGCGATCACGGCCAGCGCGGCTGAGCCGATCGGCCCCAGCGCGATCGCCGCGCCGATCGCGGCAAGGCCGGTAGGCAGGCCGATTCCCAGCAAGGCAAGGCCCTTGCCGAGCGTGATTTCAGCGGCAGGCGCCGCCACCGGCTCGGCTGCCATGACTTCGGCGATGCCGACCAGCATGCCGCCCGCCATGACCATCGCAAACAGCGCGAGGTTGGCCACCAGGCCCGTCCTGAGCCACGGCGGCGGCGATTGCATTGGCCTCCACGTCAGCCAGATGCCGGCTGCCAGTGTGGCCAGGACCGGCAACGTTACCCCGATGATCAAACCTGTCATGCTCGCTCCCTTGTCAAAATAAGTGTGTCATGGCCGCCCGGTCGAAACCCTCAGCGGCCTGAATTCCCTGCCGTCGCCGTGATAAAACCGCGAGAATCCCTCGTAGTACATCAGGCGCAGCGCCTGGATGGCAACGATGGCGCCTTCCAGCACGATGATGATGATATTCCCGAGCACGAGCGTGATGCCCTGCCCTGCCGCATCGAGTCCATTGGCCAGGGTAAAAACAGCCAGCGCCAGCGCGACATGATTGAGGCTGAAAGCGGCCACGCGCATGAATGACAGCGTGTTGGAAAAAAGGCTGGTGGCGGTTTCCACGGTTTCGATCAGGGTCACGAGCAGCCGTTCGCCCAGGCCCGCCTCGCTGGTCAGGAGCTTGTAGGCCGCCATCGTCGCCATGCCCGCGATCAGCATCAGCGCGCCCGGCAGGCTGGCTGTCGCCTGGCCGGACAGGCTGGCGAGCGTGAGGATCGCCCCCAGGTAAAACATCAGGCCTGCGACGCCGGACGACTCGAACAAGGCTTCGCCGGTCCTGCCCGCCGTCCATTGGTTGTAGACGTTGATCAGCATCGTGAAGCCGAGAAAGGCGGCCCCGAACCCCACGGCCAGGCTCAGCATGCGCACCGGGTCGTGCAGCGGGGACAGCCACAGCGGCGCGATGATGTCCTCATAGCCGAAGATGCTGCCGTACAGCAGGCCGAACAGCATCGAAACCGCGCCGGCCGCCATGCCGATCCAGGCCAGCGTCCCCAGCCTGCGGCGGCCCGCCATCGATAGCAACAGGATGGCCGCGCCGTGCCCGACATCGCCGAACATGGCGCCGAACAGCAGCAGGTAGATCAGCACAAAGGGCAGCGTCGGGTCGAATTCGCCATAGCGTGGGACGCCATAACTCCTGACCAGCGGGACGAACGGCTTGAGCCAGGCAGGATACCGAACCAGCGAGGGGGCCTCGGCTGCTTCGATTGCCGTCGGTTCCCGCTGCGCGAGCCAGTAGCGCCCGTGAAAGCGGTCGTTCAGCATCGCGCGCAGGGCGGATAGCTGGTGCTGGGGGATCCATCCGGACAATGCCGCCAGCCCGCCTTTCCCGCTGATTCCCTGCGTGGCCGCCTCCGCGAGCGGGCGGGCCAACGCCAGTCGCACCCGGGCTTCGTGCAGGCGTGCGCCATGCCGTTCGCGGAGCGCGTCCAGGTAGCGGCATTGATCCTTTGCCTGTTCATTGAGGCGCGTGCGCTCGTTCAGCAACCAGGCGCGCGCCTGTTGCGGATCGGTTCGCAGTTCCTCGGGAATCGGCAGCTCATGCCAGCCGGCCTGGACCAGCATGCCGCTCGCTTCATCGTGGCGAGCGCGTGGACCGGCGATCACGACGAAGACCTGGTCGCCGGCCTGTCCGAAGCGGGAGATCACATGACCCGTCATCGACAGGGCCTCGGTCACGCGCCGGACGGCGGCTGCGGGCAGGCTGCCGATCTGGATCGCCAGCAGGCTGTTCGGGTGGAACAATCGCTGGATATCCACGTTCAGCGGCTCCAGCGTGGCAAGCGTGTCCGCCAGGGCATCGAGGCGGGCATGAGCTTCCGCCGTTTGCGAACTGCTTTCGTGACAGGCCAGACAGGCCGTCCAGATGTCCTTCAGCCAGCGATTCAACTCCTGCAGGTCGTCCAGGGTGGGCGCCTCGGCTTCCATGGGCACCTCAAGTGGGCCCGTGTCGCCGCACTGCTCGAGCAGCTTGCTCAATCGGCTGTCGGCCTCGAGCCAGGCATCGCGGTAAGCCGCCGCGGGCGTGTCGGTGAGCGCCTCCTGGGAACAGGACACCGGATTGAACTCGCCGTAACGGGCCAGTGCCAGCGCGGCATCCTGCATTTCGGATGCCAGCACCATCAGATCGACCCGGAGCAGAGGTTCGGCGCGCAGCATTAGTGCAGTTCGCTCGCGTTGCGGCGCAAGGCCAGGCGAATGTCGGCCACGTCGAGGCCAAGGTGATGGCCCCGCAACACGGAGCGTATGCTGCGCAAATCGCGCTCGCGCAGGATCAGGTAGGCGAAGGCCCGGGCGATTTCGGGCGCATGATTGCGCAGCTGGCGCCTGGCTTCCTGGGCGGCGAATTGCTCCATGGTGGCGAAGATGGCAGCAATATCCGCCGAATCGGACAAGCGCTCTTTCCAGGGCGGCGGCAGCGCGAGCAGCACCGCTTCCAGGGAGTCGAGCGCGGCGAGCTCCTGCAGTCGCGGCCCGGTGAGGCTGTAGCGCGAGTTCACCAGCAGGTAATACACCTGCGCCGGCGGCAGCCTGTAATTGAATCGATAGCGCAGCAGCCAGACCAGGTTGATGCGGTCGATGAGGTGGGCCATCAGCGCGCGAAATGCGTCGCCAGCCGTTTTTTCAAGCGGACGGGCGCGCTGCGTCAGGCCGTCGTAATAGCCGCGATCCAGCGCCGCGTCGAGATGGAACGGATCCTGGCTCTGTTCGAAAGCGCGTCTCGCGTGCCGCACGATGCCGGCATAGGGGCCCGCCTCCAGTCGGCGGAACAGTTCGGCGACATCCTCGGCAAGCGCCAGCTCCTGGTGATCCAGCCGGCCGAATGCACCCATCGGCGTCAGCCGGGACAGGATGGCAGCCGGTCGTTCGTCTGCCATCTTGCTGCGTATCAGCGTCTTGACGTTGGTCATCTCGAAGCGCGCGGTCCAGTAGGTCAGAAAGGCGCGCGCCTCGCTGGACAAGGGGCGGATCAGCAACCGGGTTTCATCCAGCAGCTGCGTGACGATGCGCTGTTCCAGCGAGTGTGGCGCAGGGGACTGGCCGGGCCGGTCTTCCGGGTTGGGCGTCAGTTGCGCCAGGCCGTGCCGGGACAGCATGTCGGCCATGCCTTCGTCCGATGCGCCGGCCAGTTCTTCCAGGGCACGGTCCGTCCAGAGATGAGCGGAGAGCAGGCTGACACGGGTATTGAGGTAGGCAGACATTCAGTGATTCAGCGGCATGGGTGGCATGTTCAGGCCTTTTATGGACTGTAGCGGCTCCTACCGGCCCGGGTCGAGCAGCAAGGCGAGCGCGGCCTCCACGGCTTCGGACTCGTGTCGGGACGCCAGTTCCCGCAGGGTGCGCTGGCGTTCTCCAACCTTGCGCGTCAACTCGGCCGTGGCCTGATCGGCGCGATCCTGTGCTTCCTTCAGGTAGGGCGCCCGCAACTCGGGGCGACTCGCCTCGAACCGGGCTTCGGCATGGCGCGCGGCCGCCAGGGCCTCTTCGATCATGCGCTGCTGCGCCTGCCGGGCTTCGTCGATGATGGCCTGGGCACGTGCCTCGGCTTCCAGCAGTCGATGCAGGGGTTCCGTCATCGGTATCGCATTCCTTGCGGGCGTCCCGTCATCGAACGCCTAGGCGCCCATCACCAGCACGAGCCCAGAAGCCGCCACGCCCCATCCGGCCATCCGTACCGCATGCCTGCCCGCCAGGCTGCCGGCCATGCCAGCGGCGTGCAGGAGAAGCGTGGTCATCAGGTAACCCAGGGAATACAGGACGGGCGAGGCGTGGGACGGCATTTCAAGCCCGTGTGCCCCACCGTGGAACAGCGCGAACACGCCGACCAGGCCCAGAGTGGCGTACAACGGCCCCTGCCGCCGCGTGGCGATCAGCAAGCCCAGCAGGAGTACCGACAACGCGACCCCCGCTTCGATGTGCGGCATGACCCAGCCCGAACCAGCCAGCCACGCGCCCAGGCCCATGGCCGCGACAAAGGTGGCCGGCGCGCCCAGCAGGGCCCGCCCTCCCTGTTGCGCGGCCCACAAGCCAACCGCCAGCATCGCCAGCAGATGGTCCAGGCCCGTCAGGGGATGCGCCAGCCCACCGGCGAATCCCGTCACGACGTGGCTTCCCGTATGCGCCAGCGCGCTTCCGGCCGGCAGAATCAGCGCGGCCGACCAGGCCATTCGAGTCCATGCGTTCAATCGGTTCATGCCCTGCTCTCCCGTCAAGTTGGCTTGTCTGTCATTTGATCCGGACCTGCACCAACTCCTCGCCATCCGGATCGGTCACGTGGACGGCGCAGGCGATGCAGGGATCGAAGGAATGGATCGTGCGCAGGATCTCGATCGGCTGTTTGGGGTCTGCCATCACGTGATTGTCCTGCAGCGCCGCTTCGTATGCCCCGGGCTGGCCCTTGGCGTCGCGCGGGCCGGCGTTCCAGGTGCTCGGCACCACCGCCTGGTAGTTGCTGATCTTGCCGTCGTCGACGACGATCCAGTGGGAGAGCCCGCCGCGCGGGGCCTCCATCAGGCCCACGCCCTGCATGTGGTCGGGCCACGTGGACGGATCCCAGTACTGGTCGTTGAAGGTCCGCAGATCCCCCGCCTTGATGTTGGCCATGAGCTGGTCGAACCAGCCCTGCATCGCGTCGGCCAGGATCTTGGACTCCAGCGTGCGGGCGGCCGTGCGTCCCAGCGTGGAGAACAGGGCGTCGACCGGCACGTCGAGGGTTTTCAGGGTCAGGTCTACCAGTTCCTTGGCCTGCTTGTCCCCGCGGGCAACCATCATCAGCACGCGCGCGAGCGGGCCGACTTCCATCGCCTTGCCCTGCCAGCGCGGCGACTTCAGCCAGGAATATTTCTGTTCCACGTCGAGGTGCTCGTAGGGCGGCTTCGGCCCGGTGTAATTGAGCTCGGTCTCGCCCTTGAAAGGGTGCAGCCCCTGGCCGTCGCCCTGGCTGTACTTGTACCAGGAATGGCTGACGAACTCCTGGATCTCGTTGTCGTCATCCAGGTCGATGGGGTGAATCCTGGAGAGATCGCGGTTGAGGATGACCCCGCGCGGGATGAGATAGGAATCCGGATCCCAGAAGCCTTTCGACGGCAGGTCGCCGAACGACAGGAAATTGCCCAGCCCTTCGCCGCGGCCGGCCCAGTCCTTGTAGAACCCGGCAATGGCGAGCGTGTCCGGCACGTAGACCTGGTCGACGAAATCGCGCATCTGCTTGATGACGTTGGCCACCGTCTGCAAGCCCACGATGTTGAGCGACGTGGCGTCCTGCCCGCCGCGAAACTGGGGGCCCTTGCCATGGCCGCCGCCGGTCTGCACGGAGATGGCCGAGGGTACGCCGCCCACCACGAAGTTGGGGTGCGGATTCTTGCCGCCGAAGATGGCGTGCAGCTTGACCACCTCGCGTTGCCAGGCCAGCGCATCGAGATAGTGCGCGACCGCCATCAGGTTGGCTTCCGGAGGCAGCTTGTAGGCGGGGTGGCCCCAGTAGGCATTGGAAAATATGCCCAGCTGGCCCTGCTCGACGAAGGTCTTCACCTTTTTCTGCACGTCGGCAAAGTAGCCGGGAGAGGACTTCGGGTAGCCTGAAATCGACTGCGCCAGCGTCGAGGTGGCCTTGGGATCGGCTTTCAGCGCCGACACCACGTCGACCCAGTCGAGCGCGTGCAGGTGATAGAAGTGCATCACGTGGTCGTGCACGTATTGCGCCGCAATCATCAGGTTGCGGATCAACTCCGCATTCTGCGGAATGCTGTAGCTCGGGATGGCGCGATGCAGGGCGTCCTCCACCGAACGCACCGAGGCGATGCCGTGAACCAGCGTGCAAACGCCGCAGATCCGTTGCGCGAAGGCCCAGGCGTCGCGCGGGTCGCGGCCGCGCAGGATGATCTCGATGCCGCGCACCATGGTACCGGCCGAATAGGCGCTGGTGATCCTGCCGCCGGCGTCGGTCTCGGCCTCGATGCGCAGGTGACCCTCGATGCGGGTGATGGGGTCGACGACAACGCGTTGTGCTGTGCTCATGGAATATGCTCCTTACGACTGGGTTGCCGCTTGCGGCGCGTTGTCCGGGATATGTTCGGCGATCATTTCGGTCAGGCCGATCACCGGGATGTCCATCTGGTAGTGCTCCAGACCCTCTTCGAGATTGATGCGGCAGTTGGCGCAGGCCGTCACCACCCGATCAGGACGGACTGCCTCGAACTGGGCGGTCTTTTTCTTGAATGCCTTCATGCGCAGGGCCTCTCCCTCTTCGATGGCCGACGCGCCCCCGCCTCCGCCGCAGCACCAGTTCATGTAGCCGGCCTCCGGCATCTCGACAAAATTCTGCGCCACCTGGTTCATCAGGCTGCGCTGCTGCTGGATCACTCCGCCCCGTCGCGCCAGTTGGCAGGGATCGTGGAAGGTCAGGCGGTCGGTCTCGAAGCCCTCGGTCTTGAGCAGCCCCTGCTGCTGGAATTCACCCAGCACCTCGATGATGTGCTTGACCTCGAACGTGAACGGGCGGCCCATCAGATTGGCGCCTTCCCAGCGCAAGGCCGTGTAGGCATGACCGCATTCGGGGCTGATCACGGTCTTGACCTTGAGCCTTTCGGCCCCTTCGACGATGCGCGAAACAATCAACCTGGCCAGGTCGGAATTGCCAATCTGGATGCCGGCGTTGGTCGCCTCGAAAGCGGTCGAACACAGCGTCCAGCGCTTGCCGGCCTGGCGCATGATCTTGGCGACTGCCCCGAGGTATTCGGGAAAGTTCATGATTTCCATCGACGACAGCAGCACCATGTATTCGGAGCCCTCGGCATCGAGCGGGATCGGAATGCCGTAGTCTTCCTCGACGTGCTTCATCTGGGCCTGCACCGCGGGCAGCTTGACGTTCATCGGGCTGCCGACGGTGACGGTGCGCTCGACCGCGCCCCTGATGCCTTCGGGAGAATGGCCCGAGGCCGACATGCCCTCGCGGAACTTGCGCACCATGTAGACGATGTCATTGCCGACCGGGCATACGGCCGAACAGCGGCCGCACAGCGTGCAGCTGTTGTAGACCAGCTCCTGCCACTCATCCAGTTCGTCATCTGTCACCGGCTTGGACAGCCCGATCACTTTCTTCAGCCGCCCAAGCAGGGTGTATTCCTGTTCGTACACGCGACGCAAGGGTTCCAGTTTGTGGATCGGCGTGTACCTGGGGTCGCCGGTTTCCGTATAGAACAGGCAGGCCTCGGCACACAGGCCGCAGTGCACGCAGCTGTTGAAGTAACTGGCGATGGGCGCGTCGATGACTTCCTTGAGGACGCGCACGCCTTTTTCCAGAGTCGCACTCATACCGGCACCCCCTTGTGGCCATTGGCCCGGCCGTTGTACCAGCGCGAGCCGAACAGCGTGAAGGCGTGGAACAGCTTGGTGAACGGCAGCACCACCAGCAAGATTTCCACGGACAGAATATGCAGCGCCAGCATCAGGGTGTAAGGCAACAACAGATGCTGTACCGCCATCCAGCCGGTCAGCACCGGCAGGAAGGTCACCGCCCAGGTGAACCAGTCCTCGAAGGTAGAGAGGAAGCGCTTGGCCGGCTTGTTGATGCGATCGACCAGTACCACGATCATCGCTGCCATCGTCACCACCGCGGCCAGGTCGACGAACTGCGAGGGCAGTCCCGGCCAGGACAGGCCGGTCAGGTTCGTGACCAGCAGGATATGCGGCACGAACAGGAACACGACAATCGCGAGGCCGATGTGGAAGATGTAGCCGCCGATGTAACTCACCGGCGAGCGCTTCAGCATGCCGGGCGGGGGCAGCGAGCGCCGGAACACGGTATGCAGGCCGGAGGCGCCAGGCGCGTGGCGTGGTGCGGACAGGTCAGTCTTGCGCCCCAGCGAGTAGATCTCGAACAGGCGCCACAACACGCCCAGCAGAAAAATGCCGATCGCGATGTTGAGCCCCGTGCTGCGAACCCAGGTCAGAAACAGCAGATCGTTCATGATGATTTCTCCAGGTCGGTGAGCGTGGTGGGCTCATGCGCCGACTTGGCCGCACTCTTTTTTCCCCGGTTGGCCACGCTGACCGCCACACCCGCGGCAGCGCCCGCGACCGAGGCGGCGGCAACGAACTTGAGCGGATCGGCCGGCATCGACAAGGCCTTGTAGAAGCCGCCGGCGTCCCAGAAGTCGGGCTCGGAACAGCCGAGGCAGCCGTGGCCGGACTCGACCGGCCAGGAGGTGCCGCCGTTCCATTTGGTGGTGGCACAGGCGTTGTGCGTCACCGGACCCTTGCAGCCGAGTTCGAACAGGCACCAGCCCTGTCGGGCGCCGGCATCGTCGAAGGTCTTGGCGAATTTGCCCTGGTCGTAGAACGGGCGGCGGTAGCAGCGGTCGTGGATGGTTTCGCCGTAGAAGGCTTTCGGCCGGCCCTTGTCGTCCAGTTCGGGAAGCGTGCCGAAACTGAGGTAGTGCGCCAGCACGCCGGTCATCACGGCCGGAATCGGCGGGCAGCCGGGTATGTTGACGATGGGCTTGTCCTTGATGATGTCGGACACCGACACCGCGCCGGTCGGATTGGGATTGGCCTTCGGGATGCCGCCGTATGAGGCGCAGGAACCCATCGCGACAATAGCAGCGCATCCCTCGGCCGCCTCCTTGAGGATGTCCACGTTGGAGCGCCCGCCGATGCAGGAGTAGGCGCCGTCGATTCCCAGGGGAATCGAGCCGTCGACGATGAGCAGATACTTGCCCTTGTTCTCCTTCATCGCGTTGAGCCGGGCCTCCTCGGCCTGGTGGCCCGCCGCGGCCATCAGCGTTTCCTGGTAGTCGAGCGAGATCAGGTCGAAGATCATGCCTTCGAGCGACGGCGCATGCGAGCGGGTGATGGACTCGGTGCAGCCGGTGCACTCCTGGAACGGCAGCCAGATCACGGAGGGGCGCCTGGCGGCAGCCATCGCCTCGGCCATGGCGCGGCCGGCTGCAGGCGGCAAGGCCATCATCGAGGCCAGCGTAGCGCAATATTTGAGAAAGGTGCGGCGCGAAATGCCCTGGCGCGCGAGCGTGTCGATCAACGGTCCCTGCATGATGCCTGCCTCCCGATGTTATCCATCCCAGCTTCAAACCATCCCTGCGTGTATCTCACCTACTCCAGATCGCTGATCAAGTGCTCCAGCGATTCCCGGCCGATGGCGACATCCTCGGGATGCGCCCTGGCCAGTTCGGGTACAAATGCGACTTCGATGAATTGCGAGGTTTCCACGCCCTGTGCGTTGCGATGCGTCACCCACCAGATGCCCGGGCAGGCGGTTTCGCTGAGGGTTGATTCGCCCCCGGCCTGCAGGGTCATGGCGATCTCGCCCTCCCCCAGCTTGTCGCGCAGCCAGTCGAGATCGGCGGGTGTCAGCGGCAGCGCCGAGAGATCGATGGTCGTGGTGTCGCCGGTGTCGAGCAGGCGTTGAACGGACGCCGAAAGCTCGTGCAGCAAGGGCCGGGCATTGCCGGTAAGTCCGGCTGACCGGTCCCCGCCGCCCGAAGGCAGATCGACGATGCGGATGGGAATGGCGTCAAGCGACATGCTGCCAGGCCTTGATCAGGTTGCGGATAGCCTCGCAGGCGGGCGGGATCGCGGCAGCCACGGCCGGGGTGGGCATTTCGCCCCAGTCGACCACCTCCGGCTGGATCGCGAGCATGGCCCGCTTGTCCGGCCAGTGTCCGGCCAGGATCGCAATCGCGCGCAGATCGGTCAGCCCCACTTCGTGAACGGTGGATTTGCGATTGCCCATCAGGAATGCATCCATGTCCTCGCCCTCCAGCAACGTCCATTCGCCAGGTTTGGTCTTGATATTGGCCGCATCCACCACGATCAGCGCATCGGATTCCTCGATCGGCCCCGCCAGCGTAAAGGAAAGCGTGCCACCATCGAGCAGCGTCACATCCGGCAGATGCGACAACTCGGCTTCCAGCGCCTGCACCACATGGACCCCCACACCTTCGTCAGTGAGCAGGGTGTTGCCGATGCCGAGCACGAGTGTCTTCATTGACGCAATCTATCAGCGCAACTTTCGAATAACAACCAAGTAATCGACTCAACCATTTGATATGACGCAACAAGCTGTAGCAAGGGCAAACAGGGCTCGGCGAATCCCTTATACTGAACTGAGTGTAGACGAGGATTGCGCGTCATGTGTCTTGCCATTCCCATGCAGATCGAATCGATCGAAGGTTTCACCGCCCGCTGCCAGGCCAAGGGCGTGTGGCGCGACGTCAGCCTGTTCATGATGCAGGACGAACCGCCTGCGGTCGGTGACTTCGTCATGGTGCACGTGGGCTACGCGATCCAGAAAATCGCCGAGTCCGACGCCCGAACCACCTGGGAATTGCTGGACCAGATCCTGGAGGAAGGCAGTGCATGAACTGGCAGTGGCCCAGGCGCTGGTCGAACAGGTGGATGCCGTGATCGACCAGCATGGCGCGCGCCACTCAAATGATGCATCGCCATCCGATGCATGGCGGGCCAGCCTGATCCGCGTGCGCATCGGCCCGCTGGCCGGCGTGGTGCCCGAACTGCTGGCCAGCGCGTTTCCGCTGGCCGCGGCAGGCAGCCGCATGGAGCATGCCCGGCTTGATTTCGCCCATGCGCCGATCCTGGTGCATTGCCAGACCTGCGGCGCCGACACCGAGGCCACGATGAACCGCCTGGTCTGCGGCGCCTGCGGCGACTGGCACACCCAGGTTGTTTCCGGCGACGAACTGCTGCTGGAAAGCGTCGAACTCGAAACCGCCCCTGCCCTGACCCCTTACCGTTCACCACTCACTACTGACCCAAATGTGTGATACCTGCGGCTGCAACCTGACTCCCGGCAACAAGCACCTTGCGTTCAAACCCGTCGCCCAGGGTGCGACCGCCGTTTCCGTACTGAAAGGCCTGCTGGCCAAGAACGACGACCAGGCCACGCACAACCGCGAGCACTTCGACCGCCGTGGCATCCTCGCAATCAACCTGATGTCTTCCCCCGGTTCGGGCAAGACAGCGCTCCTGGAAGCGACGCTCACCGCGCTGAAAGACGAATTCACCTGCGCCGTGATCGAGGGCGACCTCGAAACCGAGAACGACGCCGAACGCATCCGCGCCAAGGGCGTGCAGGCACATCAGATCGTCACCGGCACGGCCTGTCACCTCGACGCCCATCTGGTGCACGATGCGCTGCACCAGATGAGCCTCGACGGCGTCGACCTCCTGTTCATCGAGAACGTCGGCAACCTGGTGTGTCCGGCGAGCTTCGATCTTGGCCAGCATCTCAACGTCACGCTGCTGTCGGTGACCGAGGGCGACGACAAGCCGGCCAAGTATCCGGTGATGTTCCGCGCAGCGGACGCCATGCTGCTGACCAAGACCGACCTCCTGGCCGTGCTCGACGACTTCGACCCCGCCAAGGCCGAAGCGCACCTGCGCCATCTCGCCAACCCCGCGCCGGTGATGCAGTTGTCTGCGCGCAAGAATCTGGGCATGGAGGCCTGGCTGGGGTGGCTCCGCGCCGAACTCGCCGCCCAGCGTGCCCGCGTCGCGCAAGGCCAGTCGCGCCGCCCCGCGATCCAGTCCGACGGCATGCAGTACCACCAGGCCACCGTTTGATGGAAGCGTCCCGCGCCTGGCTCGATAAAATCCGTGCGCTCGAATTCGAACGCACGGTCAAGATCATGAACGTCTGCGGCGGACATGAGCGCTCGATCACCCAGGCTGGCCTGCGCGGCGCGCTGCCCGATTGGATCGAACTGGTGCCCGGCCCCGGATGTCCGGTCTGCGTCTGCCCCGAGGAGGACGTCTACCAGGCCAT
>JBFHQA010000010.1:0-33659 GCA_041592455.1 Thiobacillus sp.
GGGCGCGATCGACGCCGGCAACATGCTCAAGCCCGCGCTGGCGCGCGGCGAGCTGCACTGCGTCGGCGCCACCACGCTCGACGAGTACCGCAAGTATGTCGAGAAGGACGCGGCGCTCGAGCGCCGCTTCCAGAAGGTGATGGTCGACGAGCCGAGCCTCGAATCGACGATTGCCATCCTGCGCGGGCTGCAGGAGCGCTATGAACTGCACCACGGCGTCGACATCACCGACCCGGCGATCGTCGCGGCCGCCGAACTCTCGCACCGCTACATCACCGACCGTTTCCTGCCCGACAAGGCGATCGACCTGATCGACGAGGCGGCGGCGCGCATCAAGATGGAAATCGATTCCAAGCCCGAGGTCATGGACAAGCTCGACCGTCGCATCATCCAGCTCAAGATCGAACGCGAGGCGGTCAAGCGAGAAACCGACGAGGCCTCGAAAAAGCGCCTTGGCCTGCTCGAAGACGAGATCGACAAGCTCGGCCGCGAATACGCCGACCTGGAAGAAGTCTGGAAATCCGAAAAGGCCCAGGTGCAGGGCAGCGCTCACATCAAGGAAGAAATCGACAGGCTGCGCGGCGAGATGATCGAGCTGCAGCGCCAGGGCAAGCTCGACAAGGTGGCCGAGATTCAGTACGGGAAACTGCCGCAACTGGAGACCCAGCTGAAGCAGGCCGAAGTCGCGGGCGAGGGAAAGCGCGAGTTCAAGCTCCTGCGCACCGAAGTCGGCGCCGAAGAAATCGCCGAGGTCGTCTCGCGTGCCACCGGCATTCCCGTGTCCAAGATGCTGCAGGGCGAACGCGACAAGCTGCTGCACATGGAAGAAAAACTGCACAGCCGCGTGGTCGGGCAGGATGAGGCCGTACGAGTCGTCTCGGATGCGATCCGCCGTTCGCGCGCCGGCTTGAGCGACCCCAACCGGCCGCTCGGCTCCTTCCTGTTCCTTGGTCCCACCGGCGTGGGCAAGACCGAACTGTGCAAGACGCTCGCCGAATACCTGTTCGACTCGGCCGACCACATGATCCGCATCGACATGAGCGAATTCATGGAGAAGCATTCGGTCGCGCGTCTGATCGGCGCGCCACCCGGCTACGTCGGCTATGAAGAAGGCGGCTACCTGACCGAAGCCGTGCGGCGCAAGCCCTATTCCGTCATCCTGATGGACGAGGTCGAGAAGGCGCACCCGGACGTGTTCAACGTGCTGCTGCAGGTGCTCGACGACGGCCGCCTGACCGACGGCCAGGGCCGCACGGTCGACTTCCGCAACACCGTGATCGTGATGACGTCGAACCTCGGCAGCCAGATGATCCAGCAGATGGCGGGCGACGACTACCAGGTGGTGAAGCTCGCCGTGCTGGGCGAGGTGAAATCCTATTTCCGTCCCGAGTTTATCAACCGCATCGACGAGGTGGTGGTGTTCCACGCACTGGGCGAGACGCACATCGCCAGCATTGCGAAGATCCAGCTCAAGGGGCTCGAATCGCGCCTGGCGCAGATGGAAATGAAGCTCGACATTTCCGACGCCGCGCTGGCCGAGATCGCCAAGGCAGGCTTCGACCCGCTGTATGGCGCGCGGCCGCTCAAGCGCGCGATCCAGGCGCAAATCGAGAATCCGTTGGCGAAGGATATCCTGGCGGGCCGTTTCGCGGCCAAGGATACCGTTCGCGTGGATGCCCGCGGAGAGACGCTCGTGTTCGAGAAGCGCGAGGCCGTGCCGGCCGAGTAGAGCTGTTTCGACCGGCTGTTTTATCAAGCCCGCAAGGCTCAGCCTTGCGGGCTTTTTCATGCGGGTTCTTGCAGCGCGGTGTCGGAACTTCGCCGCCCTGTTGGAAAGCCGCCACACTAACGATCGGACAAGGCGGCATCACCTGAAAAAGATGGTCTTATCTCAGATACTTGCGACGCCGGATATTTTTGATTTATTTGGCACGTTGTTTGCTAATTGTCGCTGCAATTAAGTAAAAATACTGGCGGCATGCATGCCTGACCACGCGGAGAACACCTGAATTGAAGCATTCATTAGAGTTTGTCGAGAGCGGCGCGCGAGCGCCTGGCGATACCCCGGGACTGGGGGGGCGCAGGGCGGGGACAGCCTGGGGCGGTCGCATGCGCAGTGCCGGCAAGATGGCTGTGCTCGGGCTGTGGATGGTTTTCCTCGCCCCAGGTCATGTCTGGGCGCAAACGGCACAGGACATCGAGGCCGCGCAGCGCCAGGCCGAAATCCTGCAGCGCCAGGAACAGCAGCGGCTCGAGAACGAGCTTGAGGAAGCGCGCCGGCGGGGCGAGCGGGTCGATGGCCTGGACACTTCTGCAATGCAACCGCGCATCGCCGTGCCGGACATTGGAGCGCCCTGTCGCGACATCGCCCGCATCACGATCACGGGCGCCGCCAAGCTGGAAGACCCGGACCGTCTCCGCATCCTGGAACAGTTCACGGGCCGATGCCTCAATTCAGGCGATATCGAGCGCATTCTGGCCGAGATCACCAAGTACTACATCGATCGCGGTTTCATCACGACGCGTGCCTATCTGCCCGCCCAGGACCTGAGCAAGGGCCAGCTGGACATTCTGGTCATAGAGGGCGTGGTCGACCGGATCATGGTCAACGACGGCCAGGCCAACAGCATTTCGGTCGGCAATGTGTTCCCGGGCGTGGAAGGGGATCTGCTCAACCTTCGGGATCTCGAGCAGGGCATCGACCAGATCAACCGTCTCTCGTCGAACAACGCCCGTCTGGACATCCAGCCGGGCGAGAAGGCGGGTTCGAGCGTCGTGGTCGTTCATAACCAGCCCAAGTCTCCGCTGCATCTGTTCATGTCCTTCGACAACCAGGGGGCGTCGTCCACCGGCAGGACCCAGGCAGGCGTGTCGCTCAGCGTCGACAATCCGCTCGATTTCAATGACCAGCTGTTCCTGACGCACCGTGAATCGCTTCCTGGCGATGCCGACCGCAGGCTTGCCCGCAGCGACAGCCTGGGCTACAGCATCCCGTTTGGCTATACGACTGTGTCCGTATCAGCCAGCCGTTCCAGCTATGTGAGCATGATCCGGGTGCCGAGCGGACTGGAGTTGCTGTCGAGCGGCAACAACAAGAACGACAGCGTGCGTGTCGACCGCGTGCTGTACCGCGACCAGGACACGCGCGTCTCGCTGGCGGCGGCCCTGACGACCAAGAAAGCCAAGAACTACCTCGATCATCAGCTTCTGCAGGTGAGCAGCCGCAAGCTCACGGTGGTGGATGTGGATGCCAGCCTCAATACCGGGCTGTTCGGCGGCGTGCTGACGCTAGAACTCGGTTATGCAGAAGGCCTGAACGAACTGGGGGCGCTGGATGACCCGGCCAATCTGCCGGTGTCTTCCCCCCATGCGCAGTTCACCAAACTCAAATACGGCGTCGGCTACGCGCTGCCGCTGCGCGTGTTCGACCGGGACGCCAGTTTCACGAGCCACTTCAGCGGCCAGAAGGCGGATGACGCATTGTATGGCTCGGAGCAGATTGCCATTGGCGGCCTGTATTCGGTTCGGGGTTTTGTCCGCAACACGCTTGCCGGAGACGATGGCTTCTACTGGCGCAATGAGTTTTCGGTACGCCAGCCCGTTCAGATCGCGGGCGAAACCATCAACGGCCGCGCGTATGTCGGCTACGACTACGGGCGTGTCAGCAATCTTGCGCCGAACATTCCCCAGGGCCGCATGTCCGGGATGGTTGTGGGCGTTTCCGCCAGCTGGAAAGGCCTGACCCTGGACCTGTTCAATACCCTGCCGCTTTCACTCCCCAGCAACATGAAAAAGGAATCCGGCCAGACCTGGTTCCGCATCGCCTTCTCGATCTAGGAAAACAACAATGAACCGAGCCTATCGCCTTGTCTGGAATGAAACCAACGCTACCTGGGTGGCCGTTGCCGAAACGGCAACCGCACGCGGCAAGGGCAACAGCCGCTCTGCACGGGCAGCCATCCTGGCCGCACTGATTGCCAGCGGACTGGTTGCCGTGCCGGCAGGCGCCGAGCAGGCCGCAACAACAGTCGTGCCGGCCAGCGGCAGGACCAATGCCTACATTTCTGCCAACGGCGTGCCCGTGGTGAACATCGAGACGGCCAATGCCTCGGGCCTATCCCACAACCGCTTTACCCGCTACGACGTGGAAGCCATAGGCATGGTGCTCAACAACGGCAACAACAGCCAGGTGGCTCGGCAGTCACAGCTGGCGGGGCAGGTGATCTCGAACCTGAATCTCGTGCAGGAAGCCCGAGTCATCCTCAACGAGGTCGTATCGACCAATCGCAGCACCCTGGCCGGTTTCACCGAGGTGCTGGGCGGCAAGGCCGACGTGATCGTGGCCAACCCGAACGGCATCACCTGCAATGGCTGCGGCTTCATCAATACCGACCGGGCGACGCTGACCACGGGCACGCCGAACGTGGCGGGCGACGGCAGCCTGAGCGGCTTCACCGTCAACCGCGGCGACGTGCTGATCCAGGGTCAGGGCGCCAACGCCAGCACCCAGCAGGTTTTCGATCTGGTCGCACGCTCGGTCAAGGTGGATGGCGCGATCAATACGCCTGCCGACGGCAGCCTCGCGATCGTGGCCGGCAACAACACCTACGATTATGCGAGCCGCACCGTCACGGCGACCGGTACCGGCAGCGGCCCGGCACCGTCCTTTGCCGTGGATTCGACCGCGCTGGGCGGCATGTATGCAGGCCGCATCCGCATCATCGCCACCGAAGCGGGCGTCGGCGTGCGCATGCTCGGCGAGGCCGCGGCAAGCGCGGATGACTTCACGCTGACGAGCGCAGGCAAGATCGAACTGCAATCTGCGGTGAGTGCCCGGCGGGATGCCAGCATTTCGACCACGTCGGCCACTGGCAGCCAGGATCTTTTCGTCAATGGCGCGGGCGCCAAGGTGTCGGCAGAACGGGATCTCAGTCTGTCCGCCACGACAGGGCAGGTCAGGCTGGCCGAGGGCGAGCTGTATGCCGCCAACAACCTGTCGCTGACCTCCGCAACGATGACGGATGTGTCGACCACGGCCAAGACGCGCTATGCCGGGGTCAACCAGACCGTATCCACCAGCGGAGCCGCCAATATCGACGGCGGCGTATGGGGCGCGGGCAGTGCGTTGTCCGGCAGCTTCGACAGCCTTACGGTCGGATCGGGCGGCGCCAAGATTTATGCCGGTACGACCTTGGGTCTGACGACCGTCAACAACCTGTCGCTCAACACCGCCGGCTTGCGCTCCACAGGCAATATGACCCTGACCGCGACCAACGGCGCGATCAGTATGGCGGCAGGCGCGGCCCAGGGCGTACAGACCACCCACGGCAACCTCAGCCTGACAGCGGGCAATGGATTCACCAACGCAGGCACCGTGACCGCCGATCTCGGCAGCGTCACGGCACGCGTCAACGGCACCCTCAGCAACAGCGGCACACTGAACGCCAAGACGACACTCGATTTGGCCGACAAGAACAATGGCAGCACGGTCAATGTCACCAACACCGGCACCGTGATCGCCGATGGCAGCATCACGGCCAAGGCGGCCAGCTTCACCAACCAGGCCAGCGGCAGGATCCAGGGCACCACGGGCACGACCCTCAACGCCACCAGCCTGACCAACGCCGGCACCTTCATCGCGTCCAATACGAGCACCCAGTCGGGCACGTTCACGCTGGCGTCGCTGAACAACAGCGGCACCCTGCAATCGGCCAAGGACCTGACCTTCAACGTCACGGGCACGCTGGCCAACAGCGGCAGGCTGCTGGCCACGGACAGCCTGTCGGTCCAGGCGGGCAGTGCCGCCCTGGCCATCACCAACACCAGCCCGGGTGTCATCCAGGCGGGCAACGGGCTGACGCTCAACGGCAGCAACGCCACCTTCAATACCCAGTCCGGCACAGTGCTGGGCAATACGGTGGGTGCGACGCTGTCGAGCCTCACCAACAGCGGCACGTTCCAGTCCAATGCCGGCATGACGCTGGCCGTCGGCAACGGCCTCACCAACACCGGTACTCTTTTGGCCAAGACCACCCTGAGCAGCAGTTCCGGTAGCCTGACCAACTCGGGCACGCTGCAGGCCGACCAGGGCAGCACGATCAACGCCTCGGGCGCACTCGCCAACAGCGGCATGCTGATTGCCTCGGGTTCGGCGTCGCAGGGCGGGACGATCACTGCGGGCACCGTCAGCAACACGTCAGCGGGCACGATCCAGTCGGCGCAGAACCTGACCGTGAACGTATCGGGCGCCACATTGACCAACGCCGGCAGATTCCTCGCCAGCAATCACCTGACCGTCAGCTCCACGGGCAGCAGCCTCAACCTGACCAACCAGTCCGGCGGCTATCTGCAGGCAGGCACGGCTTCGGGATCCACACTGACCATCGGCGGCACGAGCGTGGCGCTCAACAACAACGCAGGCGGCACGCTGTTCGGCGACAGGCTTGCGTTCACCCTGGCCAGCCTGACCAACGGCGGCAGCGTGCAGGGCGGGGCGGCCGCAAGCACCATCAGCGTCAGCGGCACGGTCGCCAACACCGGCACCCTTGCGCTGGCCAACCAGGCGGCAGGAAGCGGTACGATCACGGCAGACACGATCACCAACAGCGGCACGCTGCAGTCATCCGGCGCCGCTGCCCTGAACGTGGCGAGCCAGTTGAGCAACAGCGGCAACGTGCTCACCGGCGGCGCGCTGACGGTTCGCGGCACGGACAGCGCTTACGACGTGACTGGGGCAGGCCGCATTCAGGCTGGCGGCCTACTGGACATCAAGGGCCAGAGCGGCGGCAACGGCGTAAACCTGTCCGTCGACAGTGCCGGCGTTCTGCTCGGCGACAGCATGGATCTGAACGCCGGCACCTTGACCGTAGCCAACAACGGCATGGTCAGCTCCTCGGGCAACATGACCGTTGCCGCCACCACGCTGAGCTTTGGCGGTTCCAGTTCGCGCATCGTCGCGGCCACGTCGGATTCGGGCACGGCCAGCATCGCCCTGACCAATGGCTTTACCAACCCGGGTGCCCTGCACTCCGGAGGGACGTTGAGCTTTTCGGCGCCCACGATTACCAACAGCAGCACGGGCGGGTTTTCCGCACTGGGCACCCTGAGTCTGAGCGCAACGGGCGGCAATCTTTACAATGCCGGCGCGCTCTATGCCGGCAGCCAGCTCAACGCATCAGCCACCGGCACCCTCACCAATGCGGCCAATACCGGCACCATCGATTCGAGCGGCAGCATGAGCCTGTCCGCCGCTTCGTTCGTGAACAACAACCACCTGCGGGCGACCAGCAACATTGCGATCTCGGCCACCACGTTCCGCAACGAGACGCCGGGAGGCGATACGCGCCAGTGGACCGCCATCAGTTGGGGCGGTAACCAGCACGATCGCACCGACTCCTGGTATGACTTCCCCGACGATTACGAGCGGCAGTACTGGTACAAGACGGGTACGCAGACCCAGTACTATGCCGGCGGCACGCCGAGCTACAACCCGCAGATCATCGCGGGCGGCACGCTCAGCATCAGCGGCTTCTCCAGCGGTTACAACATCGGCGGTGTTCTGTCGGGCCAGACAGTCAACCTGACGGGCAACGGCGGCGCCACCTTCCTCAACGACGACCTCGCGCTGCACCGCAAGAACTGGAAGCAGACCTGGGAGGTGTACACGCATTGGATCGCCCTGGGGCCGGCTACCTATGACGACCATGTCACGCAAAACCTGTCTTCGCCCTTCGTGACTTCGCAGCCGGTCATCTCGACCATCGGTGCCGGGATTTATGCCGGCACGCTGAACGCCTCGGGCTTCAGCCTCACCAACGCCGGCTCGCCGCAGAGTGCGTCGGCCAGCGCCACCAGCCAGACCGGCGCATCCGGCACGTCGCTGAGCGGCTCCGCGACCGCTACGTCGTCCGGAACGGGGGTCACGGGGACGACCACGGTCAGTGGCGCGCCTGCCATCAGCTTTGGCGGCCTGGTGATCGCCCTGCCGACCAACCCCAACGGATACTTCGTCGTCAGCCAGAACCCGAGCGCACAATACCTGGTG
Organism: Thiobacillus sp.; assembly: GCA_041592455.1. Classification (GTDB taxonomy): domain Bacteria; phylum Pseudomonadota; class Gammaproteobacteria; order Burkholderiales; family Thiobacillaceae; genus Thiobacillus. Next base: position 8,045 of record JBFHQA010000010.1, read on the forward strand.
GAAACCAATCCTCTGTTCAACGTCGGCATGAACTTTGTCGGTTCCGACTACATGGCTAACCGCTACGGCTACAACCCGGACACGATCATCAAGCGTCTCGGCGACTCGAACTACGAGGCCTATCTGATCCGCCAGCAGCTCGTCAACCAGACCGGCAGGAACATCCTCACCGGCTACGCCAACGAAGCCGACCAGATGAAGGGCCTGTGGGACCAGGCCGTCACCGAAGGCAAGCGACTGGGCCTGACTTTCGGCAAGCCGCTTTCCGAGAGCCAGATCGCCAACCTGAAGGAAGACGTGGTCTGGATGGTGGAGACCACGGTCGCCGGCCAGAAGGTGCTCGCGCCCGTCGTCTATCTCGCAGCCAGTACCAAGAGCGGCATCGACAAGGGCGCGGTGATCGCGGGCGAAAACGTCAACATGAACCTGAATTCGGTAACCAATACCGGCGGCACCATCAGCGGATCGAAGACGCTCAACATCACCTCGAAGGGTGACATCACCAATACCAGCGGCACGATCAAGGGCGGCGACGTCACGCTCAAGTCGACGGAAGGCAGCATCAAGAACCAGACGCTCGTCGAGGGCGGCGGCGGCAGCAAGGAGTACGTGACCACCATCGGCAAGACCGCGGGCATCACGGCCACCGGCAACCTGGACATGAGCGCCGGGAAGGACATCACCGTCAAGGGTGGGGATGTGAAGGCAGGCGGCAACGCCTCGCTTGATGCAGGGGGCAACATCAGCTTCGAGACCGTGGTCAACAAGACGACTACCACGACGTCCTCCAGTTCGCGCAACGGTCTCCAGAGCTCGGTCGAGGCTACGACCACCACGACCGAGAAGAACATCGGATCGACGCTGCAGTCGGGTGGAAACCTCACGCTCAAGAGCGGGGGCGATACCACCATCAAGGGCAGCACCGTCAAGTCAGGCGGCGACCTGAATGTCGATACCGGTGGCGACTTCAAGGTGCTCTCGGTGCAGGACAAGACCACTACGCATACCGAGAAAAACACTTCCGGGCTGGGTGTCGGCGGTGGCCTCGTCGGCAGCGAGAAAGTGACGACCGACGACTTCCAGGGCAAGAACGTCGGCTCGACCGTGACGGTCGGCGGCAATGCCAAGGTGAAGAGCGCGGGTGAAATGACGCTGCAGGGCTCGGATATGTCCGTCGCAGGCAATGCCGACATCGACGCGAAGAAAGGCATCAATGTCCTCGACGGCCTGGACGAGCGGCGCACCACGACCAAAACCGAGACCACGACCTTCCTGAAGATGGAATCGGGCGGCGAGTCGGGTTCGGGAACCGAGTCCGGCAGCCAGACACAGAGCGGAAAGACCTACGGCAAGGCCGGCGGCGGCGCCAAGGCCGAGGCCAATGCATCCGGCACGGCAGACTTCAAGTTCTCGGAGTCCACGACCACGGTGACGAAGTCCGGCTCGAACACGAGCGTCGGATCGAACCTGAAGGTGGGCGGCAACCTGAATCTCACATCAGAAGGCACGGTCAAGGTGCAGGGGTCCAACGTCGAGGCAGGTGGCGATCTTGGCGTCAACGCGAAGAATGTGGAAGTGACGACGGGCCGCAACGAAAGCTGGAGCGACACCACCACGGATCGCGTCTCGACAGGCATCTTCAATGAAGGAAAATCCGGCGCGCAGGCCGGTGCCGAGGGGCAGGCAAAGGGCGGCACCATCGGCAACAGCGCCACCGGCAACGCGGGTGCTTCGGCCGGTGCAGACGGTACCACCACCATCGGCGTGCGCGTGGAGAACGAGAAATCCAGTTCGTACACGCTGACCAACACCGGTTCCACGCTCAAGTCCGGCGGCAACATGAACATCAAGGCGAAGAACGACGTGACCTTCGTCGGCTCGTCGGCCGAGTCGGGCGGTGACATGAACATCGATGCGAAGAACATCACCAACAAGGCTGCGCAGGACATCACGCTCAACACCGATTCGAAGACGCGGCATACCGCAGGCTTGTATGTCGATGGCCAGGCTGGTGCTGAAGCCAATGCAACTGGCCAGGCAGGGCGCCTGGGCAACGATCCGGTCAGCGGCGAAGCCAAGGCGGGGGCCAGTGCCGATGCCAGCGCGGGCGTGCGCTACAAGAACGAACAGTCGTCCAGCACGGAAGGCACGGTCACGCAGGTGACGTCCAGCTTCAAGTCGGGTGGCAATTTCACGCGCAAGGCGACCGACACGATCACCGACCAGGGCACCCAGATCGAAGCGGGCGGCAACATCACCCAGACGGCGCGCGAGATCAGGGAGATCGAAGCCAAGGACTCCACCTTCTCCAACAAGCAGGCTTCCAGCCACGATGCCAAGATTGGCGTCGGTGCCGATGCCAGTGCGGGCGCGGGTGCCAATTCCAAGGGCGAGACCGAGGCTGATGCCGGCGCAGGCGCCGGATTCCGTGCCAAGTACAAGGGCGAAATCACCGGGGAAAGCGAAGGCAGCACCACCGCAGTGACCACTCGCTACAAGGCGGGGGGCAACATCAATTCCACCTCGACGGAAAAGACCACGCTCATCGGCACGCAAATGGATGCGAAGGGCAACGTGAACATCGAAGCCGGATCGCTTGATTTCAAGGCGGCCAGCGACACGACGAATTCCAGTGGCACCTCGCATGAAATCGATGCCAAGCTCAAGGTCGATGTCGTGGGCAGCAAGGGCGGCAGCCTCGAGGCGTCCTACCAGGGCGGCAACGAAAGCGAGAAGAGCAGCACGGCTCGCACCGGCAGCATCAATGCGGGGGGCAAGCTCAACATCAAGACCAAGGGAGATGCCAGCTTCGAAGGCACCCAGTTGGAATCCGGCGGCGACGCGAGCATCAAGTCCGGAGGCTCGGTCGACTTCAAGGCAGCCCGCGACACGACGGAAAGCAGCAGCAAATCCGGCGGCGTGAGCGTGGAACTCAGCGGCAGCAAGAAGAGCAAGAGCGGCGGCGTCTCGGGAGAGTATGCGCAGGAGAACAGCGCCAGCAGCACGGCACAGACTTCCAGCATCAAGTCGGGCGGCAAGCTCGACATCAGTGCGGGCAAGGATGCCAGCTTCGAAGGCACCCAGATGAAGTCCACCGGGGATGCCTCGGTCGAGGCCAGCGGCAACGTCAACCTCAAGGCAGCCAAGGATACCGAGACCGGCACTGCATTCGGGGTGTCGGGCGGTGTGGGCGGCGGCTCGGAGAAGGAAAAAGGCAAGAAGACTGACAAGCAGTCAGGCGAGTTCGGCGCCAGCGTCGAGCATACCGACAAGGTTCAGTCCACGGGCACCGCCATCGAATCCGGCGGCACTGTCTCGATCAAGGGCAAGAACGTGGTCAACCAGGAAGCCAGCGTCCAGGGTGCGGGGGGAACCGAGGTGACCGGCAAGGTGGTCAATCAGAAAGCCGAAAACCGCGATATTGCCATTGGCGTGGATGTCGGGGCGGTGGGCGAGAAGGAGAAGGAGACCAAGACCAATACCGACTCCAACCCCAAGCCGAAGCCGAAGCCCAAGACCAGTACCCAGACGAAGAGCAAGCAGTAAGCCTGGACTGACCTGGGCCAGGCAGCGCTATGGGGCCCTCTCGTTACAGTCTGGGTAAGAACCTCCGCCGCATGTTGCAGCCAGCATGCGGCGGAGCTATTCAGACGAGAAGAGGGTCTCGGGCGCGCATTGAGGAGTTGGTCTGGAGGGATGGCCTCTGTCAGGCACTCACATTCGGACCGGGGGTGGGGGCGTCTTCCTGACGGCAGGCAGGGAGCAGTTCAGTCTGCGTGGCAGTTCAGCAACTGGGTGAACTGGTCGGCTGGCAGCGGCCGGCTGTACAAAAAGCCCTGGTATGCGTGACAGCCTTGCTGCAGCAGGAATTCCCGCTGCGCATCGTTCTCGACGCCTTCTGCAACGACGTTCAGGCGCAGGCCGCGCGCCATGCCGATGATCGCGGAAGCGATTTCCATGTCATTGCTGTCATGGGGAATGTCGCGCACAAAACCCCCGGTCGATCTTGAGCTCGTCGATCGGAAAGCGCTTCAGGTAGGCGAGCGATGAATAACCCGTGCCGAAATCGTCGATCGACAGTCTTAATCCCAGGGCCTTGAGCGTGTAGAGTAGCGACACCACATCCTGGCCGTGGCCCATGATCATGCTTTCGGTGAGTTCGAGCTTGAGGTGTTCGGCCGGCAGTCGTGTCGTGTCCAGGATGCTGGAAATGCGGGCTGCGATATTGGGCTGCCGCAGTTGTCGTGCAGACAGGTTGACCGACAGGGTGAGGGAGGGCAGGCCGTTATCGAGCCAGCGCCTGGCCTGGGTGCAGGCCTCGAGCAGCACCCACTCGCCGATCGGTACGATCAGCCCGGTTTCCTCGGCCAGCGGGATGAAGCGCGCGGGCGGGATCATGCCGCGATCGGGATCGTTCCAGCGCACCAGCGCCTCGCAGCCGATGATCGTGCCGCTGTGGATGTCGACCTGCGGCTGGAAGTGGACCACGAATTCGTTCTGCCCCAGCGCCCGGCGCAGGCTGGCCTCCATGCCCAGGCGCTCGTCGACCGCTCGTGTGAGGCCGCGGGTATAGAAGCTGTAGGAATTGCGCCCGGCTTCCTTGGCTTCGTACAGGGCCACGTCCGCGTGCTGGATGAGTTCGGTTCCCGTCGTGCCGTCATCCGGGTAGAGGCTGATCCCGATGCTCGCGCCGGCGTAGACTTCGTGTCCGCTGGGCAGCACGAACGACTGCTCGAGCATGTTGATGATTTCCTTGGCCACGCCAGCGGCATCCTTGGCCTGCTTCAGGTCTTCCAGGATCAGAAGGAACTCGTCACCGCCAAGGCGCCCGAAGGTGTCTTCCTCGCGCAGTCTTTCACGGATGCGCTGGGTCAGCGCGCCCAGCAGTTCGTCGCCTACCGGGTGGCCCAGGCTGTCGTTGATGTTCTTGAAGCGATCCAGGTCGATATACAGGACGGCAAGCATCTGCTGATGCCGTTCGGCGGTTTCCAGTGCATGGCTCAGCCGCGAATGCAGCAGCAGGCGATTGGGCAGTCCGGTCAATGAGTCGTAATGCGCCAGGTGTTCGAAGCGGGCCTCGGAGTCCTTGAGCTGGCTGATGTCGGTCATTACGCCGACGTAGTTGCTGGGCGCGCCTTCGTCGTCATGGACGGTGCTGATGGTCAGCAATTGGGGAAACACTTCTCCATTCTTGCGGCGGCTCCATATCTCACCCTGCCAGTGCCCGGATTCGAGAATGCTGATCCACATGTCCTGGTAGAAGGTCTGGTCCTCCCGGCCGGATTGCAGCAGGCTGGGGTTGCGCCCGATCACGTCGGCTTCCGTGTAGCCGGTGATACTGGTGTAGGCTGCATTGATGCTGACGATGCAGGGCTGCAGGTCGGTGATGACCACGCCCTCACGGGTGTTCTCAAAGACCGCAGCGGCCTGGCGCACTGCTGCGTCGGTGCGGCTACGCTCCACGGCCAGTCCCGCGATGCGTGCAAATTCCCCGATCAGGCCCAATTCGTCTTCGGTCGGGGTGCGGGGCTGGGCATAATAAATGCCGAAGGTGCCGAGTACCTGGGCCGACTTGTCCTTGAACGGAATCGACCAGCAGGCTCTCAGGTTCGCGCGCTTCACCAGGTCGGTGTAGGACGCCCAGTATTCATGGGACAGGACGTCTTCGACGATGACCGGCTTGCCGGTGAAAGCCGACGTGCCGCAGGAGCCTTTGCCCATTTCAGGCTTCAAACCGTTGACGGCCGCATTGAAGAACGCCGGCAGGCTGGGCGCGGCACCGGTGTATAGCAGGCCCGTGCGAGGATCGCTCAGCAGGATGGATACCATCATGTCGGGGTGCAGCGCTTCCAGCCGATTGGCAATTTCCTCGAGGATCACGGCCAGGGGGCGATCGGCGGCCAGGCCATCCAGCACGGCAATCCGGGTTTCCCTGAGCTGCTCGGCTTTCCTGGCTTCCGTGATGTCCTGCCAGGCGCCGATGATTTCGCTGGCGTCGTGGGGCTTGCCGGTGCGCACCCGGCGCAGGTTTTCCCGGATGCAGCGAACCTGGCCCTGCTTGTCGTGAAAGCGATAGTCATGCGTGAGCGGTTCGTGTTCGGAGAGCCTTGCCCAGCCGGCCAGCGCTGCCTCACGGTCATCCGGATGGACATGTCTTGTCCACCAGTCAGGCTGGAGCGCCTCGGCTTCGGTGAAACCGAGCAGGCGATGGATGTTGCTGCTGACCCAGACAGGGATGGCATGGCCCCTTTTCAGCACGAGCGAGAACAGCATCACCGGGCTGGTGGCCATGACGTGCTCGAGGCGTTCGGTGGTTTCGCGAAACAGGATGCGCTCGCGGGTGAGTTCCACCCGGTTCAGCACCTTCTCAAGGGTGGCAGGCAGTTCGTGCAGATAGCCGTCATGCTTGACGATGTAGTCGTCGGCCCCGAGGTGGATGGCACGGGATGACACCGATTCGCTGCCCTGGCCGGTGACGATGACGATAGGAATGTCCAGCCCTCGTTCGGAACGTAGGGTTTTCACGACATCCAGCGCGTCAAGGCCGGGCAGGCGGTAATCCAGCAGCACGACATCGTGCGGCGACTGTGTCGCGCTGTCCTCAGGCAAGGCGCGCAGCACGTCTTCGGCCGTGTTGACGACGGTCAAATGGACGTGGGGGGCGAAGCGCGCGAGATGGCGCGCGGTCAGGTCGATATCGGCCGCATGATGTTCGGCATACAGCACGCGAATCGCGATTCTGGAGTTTGAGGTGGAATGGCGGAAATGCTGGCAGGCCTTGTGCAGTGTGCTCGGCAGGTGTTCCAGTGCGCTGTCGCTCTTGGTGATGTAGTCGTCGGCGCCGGACTGCAGCGCCACCACAGCGGCCTTCTGGTCGCCGGACCCAGTCAGCATGACGACGGCCATCCGGAGGCTTTGCGTGCGTATCCAGCTGAGCAGTTCGAGGCCGGAGCCATCCGGCAGTTGCAGGTCGATCAGGGCGGCATCGAATGCCTGTTGCGACTGGAGGATGTCGCGTGCATCGGCGAGGCTGGCGACCACCGTCAGGGTCGTGTCGGGTGACTGGCGTGCCAGTTGTCGCCGGGTCAGGTCGGCATCGACAGGATTGTCCTCTACATAGAGCACATTCATGTAGCCTCCTAGACCGGCGGGTGATTGAAGAGGCACCAGTACAACTCGATCTGGGTCGCGACCCCCATCAGCTTGTCGAAACTGACGGGCTTGACGATATAGGAGTTGGCATGAAGCTGGTAGGCCATCTGCACATCGCGATCCTCGTCGGACGAGGTCAGCATGACGACCGGCACGTGCTGGCTGGTGGGGTTGTCGCGCAGTCGGCGCAGCACCTCGAGGCCGTCCACGCGTGGCAGCTTGATGTCGAGCAGAATGACGAGCGGCAAGGCTTCGCCGGCTTCCCATCGGGGAATCCAGTCGAGCGCCTCCTGGCCGTCCCTGGCCACCAGGACTGGATTGGCAAGATTACGGCGGCTGAAGGCGCGCAGGGTCAGGTCCAGGTCGACCGGATTGTCCTCGACCAGCAGGATGGGGCGGGCGCTCTGGTTGGGGATCATCGCGGCAACTCCAGGTGGAATGCGGCTCCCTGGCCGGGCGCGCTCTCGGCCCAGACGCGGCCTCCCATGCGTTGCATGGCCTTGTGGACAATGGCCAGCCCGACGCCCGTGCCGGGGTAGTTCTCGGCACGCTGCAAGCGCTGGAATATCTCGAAAATGCGATGCTGGAACTGCATGTCGAATCCGATTCCGTTGTCCCTGAACGTCAGGGTAATCGATTTGTCGCCGGCCTTGCCACTGATCGTCAGTCGGGGCGGTTGGCTGTCCCTTGAAAACTTGAGGGCGTTGTCTATCAGGTTGCGCACCACGATCGAAAGTCCCTGAGGGTCGGCATGGGCCGTCAGGCCGTCCAGGTCGGTCTCGACGATCATGCCTTGCGCCTGGATGTCTGCCTGCAGGGGGTCGAGTACTCTCTCCACCAGTACCGAAAGATCGACAGCCTGTCGGTTGAGGCTGCGGCGCTCCATGCGCGAGTAGTTGAGCAGGTCTTCGATCAGTTGGTTCATCTGCGCCACGCCATGGCGCACGTTGTCCAGCAACTGGATGCCGGGCGGGTCCAGCTTGTCACGATAATCCTCGAGCATCAGCTTGCTGTAGCCGTCGATGCCGCGCAGGGGGGCCTTGAGGTCGTGGGAAACGGAGTAGGTGAAGGTTTCCAGTTCCTTGTTGGCGGCGGCGAGTTCGGTCGTGCGTTCGCGAACGCGCTGTTCCAGTTCGGTGTTGAGTTCCCGGATTTCGTCTTCCATCTGCCGGCGGTCGGTGACGTCCCGGGAGACCACTACCACGCGCTCGATGTGTCCTTCCGCATCCCGGATCACGCCGCCCTGAGATTCGATATGGCGGATGTGTCCGTCCGGCTGCACGAAACGGAAGTCGATGCGATGTCCGCGTCCAGACCGGACCGTTTCCATGAAGACCGCGCGCACCTTGTCGCGATCGTCCGGGTGGACTTCAGCAAAGGAATCGGTCCCCTTCATGGCGTTCGGATCGCCGAACAGATCGCGGTACGACGGGCTGTTGTAGACGCGGCGCCCTTCGAGGTCGAGCACCGCCACCATGTCGCCCATGTTTTCGGCGATCAGCCTGAAGAAGGCCTCCTGCTCCTGCAGGGCAGCTTCGGTCTGCTTGCGCGTGGTGATGTCGTTGATGGCCGTGAAGATGGCCGCTTCGTTCCCGAATTCCACGATCGACGCCGACACCAGCGCCCAGAATGGCTCGCCCGCTGCCGTCAGCATGCGTACCTCGAGGTCATTCACCTTGCCGTCCTGCTTCAGGTGCTGAAGAAAGCGTGCGCGCTGGCTGGCATCCTGGTAGAAACGCTCCGCCGGCTGACCGATGCCCTGTTCCCGCGTGATGCCATACTGGATTTCGGCACGGCGGTTGCCGTACACCAGAATGCCGTCGCGCATCCGGGTGATGACCGCGGGGAAGGGCGCCATTTCCACCAGCGAGCGATAGCGGGCCTCGCTGGCCTGGATGGCCTGCTCGGCCAGCTTGCGTTCGGTGATGTCGGCGATGACAGCGATGCGCGCGCTGCGGCCCTCGAACTCGAAATCGTGCGAGCGCGCCTCGATCGTGATCCGGCTGCCGTCCTTGCGAATATGGTGCCATTCGCCCACATAGGCCAGCCCTTCCAGGCTGGAGGCGAGGTCGTGGATGGGCTGCTGCTCTTCTTCCGGATACAGGTCGGTCAGCAGGAGCGCCAGGGCCTCCTCGTGGCTGTAGCCGTAATGCCGTACGAAGGCCTCGTTGACCTCCAGCAGCCGCAGGCTGTCGCGTTCGTAAACCAGGATCGGCGCCGGGTTCTGCTCGAACAACTGGCGGAAGCGCGCTTCGCTTTCCGTGTGCGCCTGTTCGGCGGCCTTGCGGGCACTGATGTCCTCGATAATCGAGATGAAATAGTCCGGGGTATTGTCGGGTTGCCATACCAGGGCGACCGTCAGGTTGATCCAGACCTGGCTGCCGTCCTTGCGGATATAGCGCTTTTCCATCGAGTAGGTGTCGAGCGCGTGTGCCAGCATCTGCTGCACGTAGCCGAGGTCGGCCTCGAGGTCGTCCGGGTGGGTGATGTCCTGGAAGGTGCAGGCCAGCAGTTCCTGCTCGTCGTATCCCACGATGTCGCACAGCTTCTGATTCACCCGCAGCCAGTGGCCTTCAGGCGACACGATCGCAATGCCGACGGCCGCTTGCTCGAAGGTGGCCACAAAACGCGCCTCGCTCTCGTGCAAGGCTTGTTCGGCTTTCTTGCTCTCGGTGATGTCCTCCGCAAAGATGACGATGCCTCCGATCGTCCTTTTTGCGGCAAACCAGGGTCGCACTTCCCAGCGCAGCCACTGAACGCTGCCGTCATGTCGATCAAAGTGGTCTTCCCGGGATTGAATGACTTCACCTGCCAGTCCGCGTTGATGTATGGCTTTCCAGTGTTCCGGAATGTCGGGGAAAACCGCGTAATGGGATTGTCCGATGACTTCGTTTTCTTCCAGCTTGTAGTCCGACAGCCAGCGTTGGCTGACGGCCAGGTAATGCATTTTTCGATCGAACATGGCGAGCGCGGCGGGGGCGTGGTCGATGAACAACCGCAGCCGCTGCTCGCTTTCCAGCAATGCATTTTCGATCTGCTTGCGTTCGCTGATATCGCGCGCGAGACCGAAGACGCCGCGCACCTCGCCGTCGATGACAAGCGGACCCTTGGTCGTCAGGTACGTGTGGGTGGAAGAAGGCGTTTCGACATTTTCTTCGTAGGTCCGGGTGAAACCCTCGCCCATGATGCGCTGGTCATCGGCGCGGAAGCGCTCGGCCGACTCGGCCGAGAACAGGGCGTAGTCGTCGGACCCGATCAGGTCTTCTTGGGGCCGCCCGACCAGCTCCGCCATCGCCTGGTTGCAGACCAGGTAGCGCCCCGCGTGATCCTTGACGAAAATCGCATCCGTGCTGCCTTCGACCAGCGCGCTCAGGATGGAATGCAGGCGTTTCAATTCTTCTTCCTGTTGCCTGCGCTCGGTGATGTCCAGTGCGGTGCCCAGCACGCGTACCGGCATGCCGAGCTTGTCGTGTTCCGTTTCGCCGGACATTTCCAGCCAGCGCATGCTGCCATCCGGTCGAAGCAGGCGCAGGGTGTGCGGGGGTAATGGATCGCCGGGGGGGCGTGTGCCGAGTTGGTCGAGGTAGCGCTCGAAGGCATCCCGGTCGTCCGGGTGGAGGCATTCCCCCAGCATGGACCTGTCCATTATCCGGGGAGGCTGGCCGGCGATGCGGAACAATTCGTCCGAGCATTGCAGCTGGCCGTTGGCCAGGTCCATCGACCAGTCGCCCATGTGGGCGATGCTCTGGGCGTGCTCGAGTCCGGTTTTACGCCGGGCCAGCTCGCGCCGCAACTGATGATTCCAGAGCAGGATCGCCAGATAGCCCAGAACGGCCACGACAGCAAAGCCCAGCAGATAGGGGGACAGGCGCGTGATCAGCGTGGGCTGGCCCAGTCGCTGGATGACCTCGTCTTGTTGGGGCATCCATCTCGTAAAGATCGCGTTCTTCTGCTGGGCCGGCATGGCAGTCAGGGCCCGGTCAAGCAGCCGCGCCAGTTCCGGCCAGTCCTTGCGAACGCCGAAACGCTGGCCATTCACTTCCATGTCGAAGCCTGCGTTGACCTTGAGATTGGTGATGCCATGCTGCGCGGCCAAGAAGGTATTCACTCCCAGCACGCCGACGTAGGCGTCGGTCAGCCCGGATGACACCGCGCGGAGTCCGTCGAGCGGGGTGCCGACGTAGCGCGGGCGCAAGCCCGGATAGCGCGACACGATTTCCTTGCTGGACGAATAGCCCTCGACCAGCGCGAGATTAAGTCTTTCCAGATCGAGCAGCGAATTGAGCTGCGGCGTATCGGTGCGGGTCATGACGACCAGCGGGGTGGGCAGGTAGATCGCGGTGAATGCGAGGAAGGCGTCCCGCTCCGGGCGGTGGGTGACGGTCGCCACGGCATCGATGCGCCGCGCCTCGACCGCCGCCATCAGCTCGGGCCAGGTCAGGTCGGAAACGATTTCGAAACGCACGCCGAGCGCAGGGCCAAGCTGGTCCAGAAACTCCTTGACGATCCCCTGAAACTGCCCTTGGGCGTCAAGGAAGGAATACGGCCCGTAGCCGTTGTCGATCCCCAGCCGGATGACCGGATGGGCGGCCAGCCAGGCCTGCTCTGCCGGTGACAAATCCAGTTTCCATGGCGCAGCGCGGGTGTCGGCCCGTGCCTGCCAGGCAGCACACAGGCACGCGAGGCTCATCAGGATGACGAGGGTCATCTGGCGCAGCCTTGTCGAGACGAGGCTCGCCCCCGGCGGAAGCACGAAGGGTTCCGGTTGCATCATGGTATGGCGCGTCTCTCTCCGGTTGGTGCTGCACGCGGTGTCGCCTGTTTGCCGGTTATGTGTGTTGATGTGTCCGGCCAGGACAAATTTATCACGCATTGTGCAGGGCAAATGGAAAGCCCATGGTGGCTATAGGTGATTAGCGGGGGTGACCGATACGAGCCCCAAAAGCGGTTGGAGCGTGCGCCCTGGCCCGGGTTTTGCCTGGAGTCAGCCGACCCACTAAAATCAAGCGTTGACGTTTCCGTGTGGTTCGCCTTGCTTTCCAAGCTCTTCAAATCCTGTCTGGTGTGCGGTGTCGCCATGTGCGCGGGACAGGCCCATGCGCTGACCGTGGACATCTCTGCACCCGCCGACATCCAGGCGATCCTGCAGCAGCATCTGGAAACGTCGCGGGCGGCCCGACTGGGCGAGTCCTACGACGCGGAGGAGATCGCGCGCCTGCAGCGGCAAAGCGAACAGACGGCACGCGACCTGTTGGCGACCGAAGGCTATTTCTCGCCCCGCGTCGAGAGCGCGGTGGAGTGGGTCGGGAACGACTGGCGGGTGGACTACCTCATCGAGCCGGGCGCACGCACCCTGGTGCGCAGCGTGAAGCTGGATTTCGAGGGGGCTTTGAAAACGCGCGCCGACGAGGCAGCGTTGCGTCAACGCGTCATCAGCAGTGTCCCGCTCAAGGCGGGCATGCCCTTCCGGCAGGCGGACTGGAACACCGCCAAGCTGGCGCCCCTGCAGCCGCTGCTGTCGGGCGCCTATCCGACCGCCCGCGTGTCGGCGAGCGAGGCGCGCGTCGATCCCGCCACGCAGTCGGCAGACCTGACGATGACGGTGGACAGCGGTCCGGCCTTCTACTACGGGGTGCCGGTGATCAGCGGCACCGAGCGCTATCCCGAGGAGATCGCCCGCCACCTCAGCCCGGTCCGGCCGGGCCAGCCCTATCGCCAGCAGGATATGTTCGACTACCAGGCCGCGCTGGAGGCCAGCGGCTATTTCGCGCAGGCCACGGTGAGCATCGATCCCGATCCTGCGCGTGCCGCGGCTGTCCCGATCCGGGTCGACGTGGTGGAGCGCCCGGAAAAGCGCTTCAGCGTCGGCGTCGGCGTCAGCACCGATACCGGCGCCCGGGTGCAGGCGTCGTGGCTGCACCGCGACGTGCTGGACCGGGGCCTGCGCCTCAAGCTGGATGCGCGCCTCGAAACCGCGCGCCAGACCGGAGCCGCCGAACTGGCCTGGCCGCGCAACGCCAGCGGCTACGAAAACAGCCTCGGCGTCCAGCTCAAGCGGGAAGACATCAAGGGGCAGGAAACGCGGTCCACCGTGCTGGCCGCCAAGCGCAGCCGCACGCGCGGCCAGATCGAAACCACCCTGTCGCTGCAATACCAGACCGAGGAGCAGATCATTTCCAATGTCGTCGACGCCAGCAACCAGGCGCTGACCGCCAACTACGCCTGGACCCAGCGCGCCGTGGGGCGCGCGTTCTATCCGCGCCGCGGCTATGTGCTGACGCTGCAGGGCGGCGGCGCCGTGGAAAAGCTGCTGTCCGACACGAGCTTTGCGCGCCTGTACGGCCGCCATACGCAGTATTTTCCCGTGGGTCGTAACGGAAGACTGGTCCTGCGCGGCGAACTGGGCGGCGTGCTGGCCGACACGCGTGACGGCATTCCGACAGATTTCCTGTTCCGCGCCGGCGGCGACAACTCGGTGCGCGGCTATGCCTACCAGAGCCTCGGGCGCACGCTCAACGGCGGCGTGGTCTCGGTGCGCCATCTCGCCACCGCCAGCGTCGAATACAACTACTTTTTCGACCGCGAGTGGGGCGTGGCGCTGTTCGTCGACGGCGGCGATGCCGCCGACAGCCTTGCCGACCTGTCGCCCGTCTACGGTTACGGCGTGGGTGCGCGCTACAGCTCGCCGGTGGGCCCGGTCAACCTCGACCTCGCCTACGGCGAAGCGACCGATGAGTTTCGCCTGCATTTCTCGCTCGGGGTGTCGTTTTGAAGCGGCTCGCCTGGAGCGGGGCGGCCGTGCTGGGCGCATTGGCGCTCCTGATCGCTGCGGCGTGGTGGATGACCAGCACCGCCGCCGGATTTCGCTGGCTGGCCGAGACCGCCGCCTCGCTGAGCCGGGGCCAGCTGGCGATCGAAGGCGTGTCCGGGCATCTCGCCGCGCCGCTCGGCATCCGCAGGCTGACGCTTGTCACCGAGACCCAGCGCATCACGCTGGAACAGTTGCGCCTCGAGTGGCAGCCGCGTGCGCTGTGGCAAAAGCGCCTCGACATCGACCTGCTGGCGATCCGGCGGATTCGGCTCGAAACCCTGAAAGAGGATCCGACCCCGCCGACCCTGCCCGACACCCTGCGCCTGCCGTTGAGCGTAAACGTAGCGACGTGGGATGTCGGGCAACTGGACGTGGTCAATGCCGGCCAGACGATCAAGATCAAGCCCCTGCGCGGCACGCTTGCAGACGACGGCGACCGCTACCGGCTCACCGCCACGGCCACGACGCCCTGGGCTGGCGTGGACGGCCGGTTGGAAATCGACAAGGACGCGCCGTTCAGGCTGGCAGGCCGCTTGACGGCTGACCTTCAGGATAGGGCGCCGGCCCAGGCAACGCTCGACGTGTCCGGACAGCTGGCAGCGGTCGCCTTCAAGCTCGACGCGCAGTCGGAAGAGATGAGCCTGATGGCCTCGGGCGAGGTGGCGCCGTTTGCGCGCATCCGCCTGCCCAGCGTGGTGCTGGCGGGGCAGGGCATCAACCCCCGCCGGTTCTCACAGGACGCGCCGCAGGCCGACCTGGCTTTTTCCGGCGTGTTCGAGGGCCAGCCGGGCGAACGCCTGCTGGGCACCTTCAGCCTGGCCAATCGCCAGCCCGGCCGCCTCGACCAGGAACGCCTGCCGCTCGCCAACCTGACCGGCGCCGTCCTGGGCGACAGCGTGCAGGCCGATTTCAGTTCGCTGGCGATCGACCTGGGCCAGGCCGGCCAGTTGACGGGCACGGGCGAGTGGCGCGACGGGCGCTTCAGCGTGAGGCTGTCGAGCCCGGCGTTCAACCTGGCGGGGCTCCACCGCGACCTGCATCCCACCCGCATCCGCACCGAACTGAAGCTGGCGGGCGATGCCGGTCGCCAGACGCTGACCGCCGACGTGGCGGAATCCTGGGGACAGGGCCGCTTCACCGTGAGCCTGGCGGACAACGTGCTGGAATTGCGCGACGCGACCTTCAGCGGCGAAACCGGCAAGCTGACCGCGAGCGGTCGTCTCGGCCTCGATGCCCGTCGCGCGTTCGAGGCCACGTTCGACGCCAGCCGGATCAATCCCGCCCGGCTGGGGGATTTCCCGCGTGCCCGGCTCAATGCGCGCGGCACCGTCAGCGGGGCCCTGTTGCCGGACCTGAGCCTGCAAGCGCAGTTCACCCTGCCTCCTGGGGAACTCGAAGGGCGTCCGGTCAAGGGGCAGGGCACGCTGCGCTATGCCAACCGGCATCTGGCCGATGCCGACATCGATGTCGATCTGGCCGGCAACCGCGCCACAGTCAAAGGATCGTACGGACGTGTAGGCGACCGGCTGGCGTGGGACATCAACGCGCCTGCCCTGGCGCGGCTGAACCTGGGGCTGGCCGGCCGGCTGACCAGTACCGGCAACGCCAGCGGCGAACCGCTGCAGCCCAACATCGAAGGGCAACTCGCCGCCCGGGGACTGAAGTTGCCCGGAGACATGGTCGCCGACAGCCTCGACCTGCAACTCAAACTGCAGGCCAGCGCCACGGGTGCGTTCAATGGCGCGCTCGACGCGCGCGGCATCCGGGTGGCCGGTCAGAGAATCGATTCCGTGCGTGCCAGCGTCGACGGGCGCCGCAGCGCCCATGGCGTGTCGCTCGACGTCCGGCTGCCCGACTGGCAGGTGCTGGCCGCCCTGTCCGGCGGGCTGGGCACCGACAACGTCTGGCGCGGCCAGCTGAACCAGGCCCGTGTGCAGGGCGCCTGGCCGATGACGCTCAACGCTCCGGCCGCGCTGGTGCTGGGCCGCGACCAGCAGCAGGTCGGCAACCTCGCGCTGACGCTGGCCGGCGGGCAGGTCAGCATCGTCCAGTTCAATCGCCAGGGCACGCAGATGTCCACGCGCGGCACGCTGTCCAACCTGCCGCTGGCACCGTTGCTCGCTTTACTGGAACAGCCGCCGCCAGTCGAGACCGATCTGCGGGTGAGTGGCGACTGGAATCTGCGGCTGCACGACACGCTGGACGGCCAGGCCAGCCTGGTCCGCCAGAACGGGGACGTGCGGCTCAAGGATCCGGCCATGAACCTGGGGCTGACCCGGCTTGGACTGGACCTGAAGGCCCAGGCCAACCGCGTCACGGCCCGGCTGGAAGTCGACACCCGTGAAGCAGGCCAGGTGCGCGCAGAAGGCACTACCACGCTCGAACGCGCCGACGGCGGGTTCACGTTGCCCCGCACCGCGCCGCTGGCATGGAACGCCTCGCTCGATGTGCCCGACCTGCGCCTGATCCGGGCCCTGTTGCCCGTCGGCATCCGTCTGAATGCGCGGCTTGCCGCGAAGCTGGCGGGCAGCGGCAGCCTGGCGGCACCGCGCATCGACGGCCAGATCGACGCCAGCCGGATACGCTTCGCCATGCCCGAGGAAGGCATCGCGATCACCGACGGCACGCTCGGACTGGTGCTGTCCGATGACCGCGTCAAGGTCCGCCAGGGCGAACTGAAAGGGTCGAGCGGACGCATCGTCGTCAGCGGCGAGGCGCAGCTGAAAAACCCCCAGGCCGGGCTGACCCTGAACTTCGAGCAGTTTGCCGCCACCAACCGCAGCGACCGTCGCGTGATCGTCTCGGGCGCGACGCAGCTCAACCTCGACCCCAGGCGGCTACAGCTCAACGGCAAGCTCGTCGTCGACCGGGCACGGCTGGAAATGCCCGAGGCCAGCCGTCCCGAACTCTCGTCCGACGTGGTCATTGTCGGCCACCCTCCGCGTGAGAAACCGGTGGCGCAGCGCCTGCCGCTGGCGCTCGACCTCACGGTCGGGCTCGGCAACGACTTCCTGTTCAAGGGGGCCGGACTCGATGCACGGCTGGGGGGCCAGCTGCGCGTCTTCACGGTTAACCAGGCGCTGCGCCAAGACCGCCCGCAGGGCGAGGGTCTGGCGGCGTACCCCGTGCGGGTGCTGCGCGGCGAGGGCACGATCAAGGTAGAAAAGGGGCGCTACGCGGCCTATGCCCAGACCCTCGACATCGAGCGCGGCGTCTTGCGCTTTGCCGGGCCGATCGACAATCCCGGACTCGACGTGCTGGCCGTGCGCAAAACCACCAGCGTCACGGCCGGCGTCCAGGTCGGCGGCACGGTGCAGAACCCGGTCGTCAAGCTGTTTTCCGATCCGGCGATGCCCGACACCGAGAAACTCTCCTGGCTGGTGCTGGGGCATGGCCTGGAAGGCAGCGGCCAGCAGGAATTCGTCCTGCTGCAGGTGGCCGCCAGCGCCTTGCTGAGCCAGGCCGAGTCCGTGAACTTCCAGACCAAGATGGCCGACACGCTGGGCATCGACAGTTTCGACGTGCGCACGGGCGGCGACGAGTTGAGCAGCGCCGTGGTCAGCGTCGGCAAGCGGCTGTCTTCGCGGGCGACCCTGAGCTACGAGCAGAGCATCGACGGCCTGAGCCAGGTGGTCAAGGTGCTGTACCAGCTGACGCCCAGCATCAGGCTCGAAGCGCAAGCGGGGCAGCAAAGCAGTTTTGATGTGTTTTACAGTCGGGAATACGACTGAGCAGGGCACGAGCAGATGATAGAATCGGGCGCATGTTTGAAGCTGGCATCAACGACATGATTTTTCCGCACCGATCGCCTGCCCTGAGCGGAGGCAGCCTTTGATGCGCGTCCTGCTTTCCAACGATGACGGCTATTTTGCCCCGGGTATTGCCGCATTGGCGCAGGCGCTCGAACCGCTGGCCGACGTCACTGTGGTGGCGCCGGAGCGCGACCGCAGCGGCGCCTCCAACTCGCTGACGCTCGACCGTCCCCTGATGCTGCGCCAGGCGCCCAGCGGCTTTTACTATGTCAATGGCACACCGACCGATTGCGTGCACCTCGCCGTCACCGGCATGCTCGACCACATGCCCGACATGGTAATTTCCGGCATCAACCACGGCGCCAACATGGGCGACGACACCATCTACTCCGGCACCGTCGCGGCCGCCACCGAAGGCTACCTGCTGGGCATCCCCTCGATCGCTGTCTCGCTGGCCAATCACAATGCCCAGCATTTCGATACCGCTGCGCGCGTCGTGGCCGATCTGGTGCAGCGCATCCAGGCCCAGCCGCCGACCGAACCGATGCTGCTGAACGTCAACGTGCCGGATCGTGCCTGGGATGAGCTCGCAGGCCTCAGCGTCACGCGCCTGGGCAAGCGCCACAAGGCCGAGTCCGTCGTGAAGACCACCAACCCGCGCGGCCAGACCGTCTACTGGGTGGGCGCGGCCGGCCCGGCGCAGGACGCGGGCGAGGGCACGGATTTTCATGCCGTGGCCAACGGCTTCGTATCGATTACCCCGCTGCAAATGGACCTGACCCTTTTCAGCCAGATGGACAGTGTTAGCACATGGCTGAAACCCTGAATACGCGCGCCGGCATCGGCATGACCTCGGCGCGCACGCGCGGCCGCATGGTCGAGCGCCTGCGCGAGCAGGGCATCAAGGACGAGATCGTGCTGGCGGCCATGGGCAGCGTGCCGCGCCATCTGTTCGTCGACCAGGCGCTCGAGTCGCGTGCCTACGAAGACACTGCGCTGCCGATCGGCTTCGGGCAGACCATCTCCAATCCCTACATCGTCGCGCGCATGGCCGAGCTTGCGCGCTTCGGCGAAAACGGCCAGGGCAGGGCGCTCGGCCGGGTGCTGGAAATCGGCCTGGGCTGCGGCTACCAGGCCGCCGTGCTGGGCAAGCTCGCGCGCGAGGTCGTGTCGATGGAACGCATCGCCGCGCTGGTCGGCAAGACGCGTGCGCGCCTGCGCGAGCTGCGGGTCAACAACGTCAAGCCCAAGCACGGCGACGGCATGGCGGGGGCCCGGGATTTCGCGCCGTTCGACGCCATCGTGATCGCCGCCGCCTTTGCCGAGGTGCCGCAGGCCCTGCTGGCCCAGCTGGCGGATGGCGGCCGGCTGGTGATGCCGCTCGGCAATACCAAGCAAACGCTGTGCGTGATGGAACGTCAGGGAGATGCCTATGCCGAGCGCCTGCTCGAAGGGGTGAAATTCGTTCCCCTGCTGCCGGGAGTGGCGTAATGCAAGCCGGTGCCTTTGGATGCTTGCCGATATCTAAAGCGCACTTGATGAAGCGTGCGTGCCTGGGCGTGCTGGTGTTGAGCCTGGCCGCCTGTTCAGCGCGCGGACCGGCACCCGTCAGCGCACGTGGCACGGCCTTTCCGGTCAATCCTGCCAAGGTCGAAACCGCCAGGACAGAGGCACCCAGGCCGGTTACGCCGCAGATCGCGCCGTCGACCACGGGGTTCCACACTGTCCAGCGCGGCGACACGCTGTATGCCATCGCCTTTGCCAACAGCCTCGACTACCGTGAAGTCGCGATCTGGAACCGGCTGGATTCAGCCGACCTGATCATGGTGGGCCAGGTGCTGCGGCTGACGCCCCCCCCGGGCGCCGTGGAAACCCGGCCGCTCGAACCCGCGAGCCGCCCCGTCGCGCGGCCACTGCCCGTGGCGCTCCCGGATGCCGCCCAGCCCGCCACATCTGCCACGGCATCCGCGCCGCCCAAGATCACCCTGGTCAGCACGCCACAAGCCGTGTTGATGGCCTATTCCGAGGCGAACTGGGCGCAGGTGACGGGAAGCGCGCCAGCCGTCGCAGCGGCAGTCGCGCCTGCCGCCACACCAGCCGCCGCTCCCGCATCTAATACTGCTGCGCCTCAAGCCGCACCGGCCTCGCCCGCACCGGCCGCCTCTTCACCGGACAGCCCGGCCAGCAACACCGTGGACACCTGGCTCTGGCCGGCCGACGGCATCCTGGCGGGCAATTTTGGCGCGGCCGGCGGCAAGGGCATCGACATCGTCGGAACGCGCCATGCGAGCATCAAGGCTGTGGCGCCCGGCAAGGTGGTGTACAGTGGTACTGGCCTGCGCGGTTACGGCAAGCTGCTGATCGTCAAGCATCAGGGCGAGTTCCTGTCGGCCTACGCGCACAATGAGGCCATTTTGGTCAAGGAAGGTGATTTCGTCACTGCCGGGCAGAAGATTGCCACGATGGGCGACAGCGACGCCGACCGCGTCAAACTGCATTTTGAAATTCGCCGTTATGGAAAACCGCTCGATCCCCTGAACTATCTACCGGAGCGCTCATGAGCCGCCAACCCAGTGATGAATCGGATGACCTGACGCCAGACGAAGCAGAAACTGAGCAGCAAGCCGCTACCGATAGCAGCGATGAACTGGCATCGGCCATACTTGATGAACCGCAGGTCGACGTCACCCAGCTCTATCTGAACGAGATCGGCAAGGCCCCGCTGCTGACCGCAGAAGAGGAGGTCGCGCTGGCGCGGCTCACCGTGCAGGGCGACTTCGAGGCGCGTCAAACCATGATCGAGCGCAACCTCAGACTGGTCGTCAATATCGCCAAGCACTACGCCAATCGCGGACTGACCCTGCTCGACCTGGTGGAAGAGGGCAACCTTGGACTGATCCACGCACTGGAGAAATTCGACCCCGAGCGCGGCTTCCGCTTTTCGACCTACGCCACCTGGTGGATCCGCCAGAACATCGAGCGCGCCATCATGAACCAGTCGCGCACGATCCGCCTGCCGGTGCATGTCATCAAGGAACTCAACATCTACCTGCGCGCCAAGCGCCATCTGGAAACCCACGGCGTCACCGATGCCACGACCGACGACATCGCCGCGCTGACCGGGCATCCGGTCGAGGACGTGCGCCGCATCATGCAGCTCAACGAGCGTGTCGCCTCGCTCGATGCCCCGCTCGATGTCGATCCCACGCTGTCGCTGGGCGAGGCCATCGCCGACGATAACGCCCACCTGCCGGACGACATGCTCCAGCTCGAGGAAATCGAGCACCATGTACACGAATGGCTGACCCAGCTCAACGACAAGCAGCGCTGGGTCATCGAGCGCCGCTTCGGCCTCAACAACTGCGAGGCCTGCACGCTGGAAGACCTGGCGGTGGAACTGCAGGTCACCCGCGAGCGCGTGCGGCAGATCCAGATGGAATCCCTGCGGGTGCTGCGACAGCTGTTGCGCCGACGCGGCGTTTCCAAGGACGAACTGTTCTGATTCCATGAAGCGCGTCGCCTACCTGACGCATCCCGACTGTCCGCGCCACGACGTCGGCTCGTGGCATCCCGAATCCCCCCGGCGCTGGCATGCGGTGGACGAGGCGCTGCGCAACGCGCCCTGGTTCAGCGAGGTCGCCGAGTTCGAGGCGCCGCTTGCCACACCGGAACAGCTCCAGCGCGCCCACACTTCCGCCCACATCGAAACCGTTCACAACGCCCTCCCGCAGAGCGGCGTGGCCTGGCTCGACCCCGATACGGGACTCAATCCTCACAGCTGGAATGCCGCGCGGGCGGCCAGCGGCGCCGTGGTGCGCGCGGTCGACCTGCTCATGTCGGGCGAGGCGCCCCGGGCCTTCTGCAATGTGCGGCCGCCCGGCCACCACGCCGAAGCCGACCGTGCCATGGGCTTCTGCCTGTTCAACAACATCGCGGTGGGCATCCACCACGCCCTGGCCGTCCACGGCCTGCAGCGCATCGCGCTGGTGGATTTCGACGTCCATCACGGCAACGGCTCGGAAGACATCTTCCGGGGCGAGCCCCGCGTGCTGCTGTGCTCCAGCTTTCGCCACCCGTTCTATCCCTACAGCGGCATCGAGTCGCACGACGGCTACATTCCCGCCCCCCTGCCACAGGGCGCCGACGGCACCCGGTTCCGCGCCGCCGTCGAACAGCTTTTTTTCCCCGCGCTGGAGGCCTTTCGGCCGCAGCTCGTATTCATCTCCGCCGGCTTCGACGCCCACCGCGACGACCCGCTCGGCGGACTCAGCCTGCTCGAGGCCGACTACGCCTGGATCACCCGCGCGCTGTGCGAACTGGCCGACCGCCATGCCCAGGGCCGCGTGGTGTCGGTGCTCGAAGGCGGCTACGATCTGGCCGCGCTCGGGCGCTGCGCCGTCGCACATGTGGAAGCCCTTTTATGATCAACTGGCAGCTCATCGATACCGTTTTTCTCGACATGGACGGCACCCTGCTCGACCTCCATTTCGACAACCATTTCTGGCAGGAGCACATGCCGCGCCGCTACGCCGAATACCACGGCCTCGAGCACGACACGGCGCGAGCGCGCCTGACCGCCCACTACGAACGTCATGCCGGCACGCTCAACTGGTACTGCCTCGATTTCTGGAGCAGCGAGCTCGCGCTCGACATCGTGCAGCTGAAGGAAGAGGTGGTCCACCTGATCGCCGTGCGGCCCGACGTGCCGGCCTTCCTGCAGGCCTTGCGCGTATCGGGCCGGCGCGTGGTCATGGTCACCAACGCGCATCCCAAGAGCCTCGGCCTGAAAATGCGCGAAACCCGGATCGACGCCTATTTCGACGCCCTGATTTCCTCGCATCAACTCGGCATTCCCAAGGAGCATCCCGATTTCTGGCAGGGCCTGCAGGGCATCGAGCCCTTCGACAAGCATCGCACCCTGTTCGTCGACGACAGCCTGCCGGTCCTGAAGAGCGCGCAGGCCTACGGTATCGGGCAGCTGCTGGCCGTGTGCAATCCGGATTCGAAGCAGCCGCACAAGGATTGCGGTGAATTCATGGGGATCACGAGCTTCGCGGACGTGATGCCGGACCCGGCCTGAGCAGATAAATCATCGAACGTGAGCCAGAAAGGAACACCAGACATGCGATTCAACCCCTTTGCCTACGCCCTGTTGGGTCTCGCGCTTGGCGCGTGCAGCCCGTCGGAATCCACGGTTGCCGAACCGCCTGCGGACGCGCCGCCCGCAGCCATGCAGCCCGCAGCCACGCAATCGCCGGCAGCAAGCCTCAAAAGCGGCGAGCAGGTCTACCAGAGCGTCTGCATGGCCTGCCATGCCACCGGCGTGGCCAACGCCCCCAAGTCCGGCGACGGGGAAAGCTGGCGCGAACTTGAATCCGAAGGCCAGGCGGCCGTGACGGCGCACGGCTGGGTGGGCGTGCGCGGCATGCCTCCCCGCGGCGGCCAGCCCGATCTCACGCTGGAAGAGTTTGCGCGGGCCGTCGCGTGGATGGCGCGTAACTCGGGCGTCAACTGGCAGGATCCCGATGCGGCCATGCTGGATCAGATCCGTGTAGAAGAGACCAAGCGTATCGAGGCGCTCGCGAAAAAGACGCCCACCGGCGACCCGAGCAGCAAACCCTGATGCTTCAGGCGTGCGGTGCCGGCTCGATCAACACCGCCGCCCCCACGTTGCGTCCCTCGGTCGCCAGAATGTTGTAGGTCCGGCACAGCGCGCCGATGTCCATCACCTCCAGCCCGATCTGCGCCTCCACCAGCGCACGGGTCAGGGAAGGGTGGGGGAAACGCAGCCGGGTGCCCGTTCCCAGCAGCAGGATGTCGAGTTCGCGCTGGGCGATCCATTCAAAATGCGCGGCGGTCAGGCTCTCGAACCCGAGGCCTGCCCAAGGCGCCACTTCGACGCCCCCGGCCGTCAGCAGCAGGCTGGTCTCAAAGCGCCGGCCGTTGATCAGCACGTGGTCGTCCCCATAGCCGGTGAACAGGCTCTGATTGGCGTCGGTATTGAGGTGGAGCTTCATGATCCGGGGCACCTTAGCAGATTCTGCAGGAGTCCGGGCAGCGGGTTCCGTCCGTCCCAGCCGCGGCCCCCGGTTTTGTTTGCCCGGGCTGGGCGCCTCCGGTAAAATCGCCGGTTTTCCAAGGCATTGTTTTGTCTTGGTATTACCCATCGGGATAACACTGTGACGGCTGACAACACGCCACGCTTACGCACCATCAACAAATCGTCCAAGCTTGACAACGTCTGCTATGACATCCGCGGGCCGGTGATGGCGCGCGCGCGGCAGATGGAAGAGGACGGCCAGCGCATCATCAAGCTGAACATCGGCAACCCGGCGCCGTTCGGCTTCGAGGCACCCGAGGAAATCGTCCAGGACGTGATTCTGAACCTGCCCAATGCCTCGGGATACAGCGATTCCAAGGGCCTGTTCTCGGCGCGCAAGGCGATCATGCACGAGACGCAGCGCAAGGGCATCGCCGGGGTGCAGATCGACGACATCATCGTCGGCAACGGCGTCTCCGAGCTGATCGTGATGTCGATGCAGGCCCTGCTGGACAGCGGCGACGAAGTGCTGGTGCCGGCGCCCGACTATCCGCTGTGGACCGCGGCCGTGAGCCTGGCGGGCGGCAAGCCCTGCCACTACATCTGCGACGAAGGCTCCGGGTGGCTGCCGGACCTGGACGACATCCGTTCCAAGATCACCACCCACACGCGCGCCATCGTCATCATCAACCCCAACAACCCGACCGGCGCGCTGTATCCGACCGAACTGCTGCAGGGCATCCTGGAGATCGCCCGCCAGCACCAGCTGATCGTCTACGCCGACGAGATCTACGACAAGGTGCTGTTCGACGGCGCCACGCACACGTCGATCGCCTCGCTGGCCGACGACGTGCTGATCGTCACCTTCAACGGCCTGTCGAAGAACTACCGCGCCTGCGGCTACCGCTCGGGCTGGCTGATCGTGTCGGGCGACAAGCGCCACGCCAAGGACTACCTCGAAGGCCTGAACATGCTGGCCTCGATGCGCCTGTGCTCCAACGTGCCGGGCCAGTATGCGATCCAGACCGCGCTCGGCGGCTACCAGAGCATCACCGACCTGGTGGCTCCCGGCGGGCGGCTGGCGCGCCAGCGCGACCTGGCGCACGAGCTGCTCACGTCGATTCCCGGCGTCAGCTGTGTCAAGCCGAAGGCGGCGATGTACCTGTTCCCGCGACTCGATCCCAAGCTCTACCGCATCGAGGACGACCAGAAGTTCATCCTCAAGCTGCTGGAGGAGGAACGCGTGCTGGTGGTGCAGGGCAGCGGCTTCAACTGGCCCACGCCCGACCACATCCGCGTGGTGTTCCTGCCGCACGAAGAAGAATTGACCACGGCGATCAACCGCATGGGCCGGTTCCTGGACCGCCAGCGCGCGCATCGCTGATTATTAATCGAACGAGACAAGCAGATGAAACCCATCAACGTTGGCCTCCTGGGCCTCGGAACTGTCGGCGGCGGCACGCTTACCGTGCTGCGTCGCAACGCTGAAGAAATCACCCGTCGCGCCGGCCGTGAGATTCGCGTGCTGCGCGCGGCGGTGCGCAACCTGGAAAAAGCCAAGACCCTGGCAGGCGACCTGCCGCTGTCGACCAATCCGTTTGACGTCGTCGACGATCCCGAGATCGACATCGTCGTCGAACTGATCGGCGGCCTCGAGCCCGCGCGCGAACTGGTCATGCAGGCCATCAGCAACGGCAAGCACGTGGTCACCGCCAACAAGCACCTGGTCGCCAAGCACGGCAACGAGATCTTCGCCGCGGCACAGGCCAAGGGCGTGATGGTCGCGTTCGAGGCGGCGGTCGCCGGCGGCATCCCCATCATCAAGGCGCTGCGCGAAGGCCTCACCGCCAACCGCATCGA
>JBFHQA010000011.1:0-32793 GCA_041592455.1 Thiobacillus sp.
CGCCGCCGGCCTGAAGCAGCGCCTGAAGGCGCTCAACCGGTTCATCGACGACATCTACCATGACCAGAACATCATCAAGGACGGGGTGTTTCCCGCCGAGGTGCTGGCCGACTCGAAAAACTTTCGCGAAGCGTGCGTGGGCGCCAATCCGCCGCTCGGGGTGTGGGCGCACATCTGCGGCACCGACCTGGTGCGCGACGGCGACGGCAAGTTCTATGTGCTGGAAGACAACCTGCGGGTGCCTTCGGGCGTGTCCTACATGCTGGAAAACCGCCAGCTGATGAAGCGCCTGTTCCCCGAGCTGTTTGCACGCTACGACGTGCTGCCGGTCGACGACTACGCGGCCCAGCTCCACGACATGCTGGCCGCGCTTTCGCCCCGACCGGGCGACACGCCGGAGATCGCGGTGCTGACGCCGGGCATCTATAACTCGGCCTATTTCGAGCATTCCTACCTGGCCCAGCAGATGGGCGCGTACCTGGTCGAAGGCTCCGACCTGGTGGTGCTGGACGACGACTGCGTCTACATGAACACCATTGCGGGCCTGACCCGGCTCGACGTGATCTACCGGCGCATCGACGACGATTTCATCGACCCCGAGGTGTTTAGAGAGGATTCCACGCTGGGGGTGCCGGGCCTGATGCGTGCCTGGAAAAAGGGCAATGTCGGCATCGCCAACGCGCCGGGCTCGGGCGTGGCCGACGACAAGGTGGTCTACGCATTCGTGCCGCAGATGATCCGCTACTACCTCGACGAGGAGGCGATCCTGCCCAACGTGCCGAGCTACCTGTGCATGAACGAGGCCGACTGCGAGTATGTTCTGGCCCATCTCGAAGAACTGGTGGTGAAGCCCGCCAACGAATCGGGCGGCTACGGCATGCTGATCGGCCCCAAGTCGACCGAGGACGAGCGCAAGACGTTCGCCGGGCTCATTCGCGCCAATCCGCGCAACTACATGGCGCAGCCGACCCTGTCGCTGTCGACCGTGCCCACGCTGTGCGAGGACGCCATCGAGCCGCGCCACGTCGACCTGCGGCCGTTCATCCTGCAGTCGAAGGATTTCTACGTGACCCACGGCGGGTTGACGCGAGTGGCGCTGAGGCGCGGCTCGCTGGTAGTCAATTCGTCGCAGGGCGGCGGCAGCAAGGACACCTGGATCGTGCAGGAGGCCCTATGATGCTGGCACGGGTAGCCGAAAGCCTGTACTGGATGGCGCGCTATCTCGAGCGCGCCGAGGACATGGCCCGACTGATCAACGCCACCACCATGCTGGTGATGGATATTCCGCGCGGTGCCAGTTTCGGCTGGGAAGACCTGCTCAAGGTGGTGGGCCTCGACGAGCCGTTCCACCAGCTCTACGGCGACGAGGCCAGCGAGTCCGCCGTGATGAGCTTCCTGATCCAGGACGAACGCAATCCTTCGTCGATCTTTGCCTGCGTGCGCCATGCGCGCGAGAACACCCGCACCTTCCGCGAAGTGCTGCCGCGCGAATCGTGGGAGTGGGTCAACGAACTGTATCTGTACACCAGCACGCACCTGAGCCATGCGCTCGATCGGCGCAAACGCTACGAGGTGCTGAACGAAATCATCCGGCGGCGACAGGCGGTCATCGGACTGCTTTCGGGCACGATGAGTCGGGATGAAGGCTTCCAGTTCATGCGGCTGGGGCGCAATATCGAGCGTGCCGACATGACGACGCGGGTGCTGGACGTGAGCTACGCGATCAACCTGCCCAGGCAGGACAGCCAGGCCGAAGCAAATCTCGGGCTGCCGGACCTGATCTGGATGAGTGTGCTGCAATCGCTGTCGGCGCATCAGATGTATCGTCGCCACGTCGATGTGCACGCGCGCGGACACAAGGTGCTGGCCTACCTGCTCAACGACCTGCAGTTTCCGCGCAGCGTGCGCCATTGCCTGCACGAAATCCAGTTTGCACTCGACGAGTTGCCGACCGCCGAGCCGATGAGATGCCTGCAGGGCGTGCTGAACCTGGTCGACGGCGCAGACTACCGCAAGCTTTCGAAAACCGGTCTGCATGAATTCTGCGACGATATCCAGAGCCGCCTGGGCGATCTGAACGAGGCGATCGGACAGGCCTATTTCCGCCCGGCCCATCCGCAGAAAATGGCCCAATCCCTTTTCAGCCTGGCCTGAATCATGACGCATTCGCTCAGCTTTCAACGCGCCGGCGACAAACAGAACTCGCCGGAATTCGAAGACTATCTCGGACGCCTGCTCGAGGAGCGCGACCGCATCGGCCTCACCGACTGCATTCGACAGATCGATGCAATGATGATCACCGTCGAGCCCAGTCACTCGGTCGCCTACGTTGCCGAGCTCTGCGTGATGACGCCGTATCACTATCTGGTCACGCTCGAATCTGAGTCCCACTTCACCCACATCCTGCGCATCGACATGAACGCGCCCGACCTGCTGGTGCGCGAGGTCAAGGATCCCAACGTGCGCGGCATTTTCCGCAGTCTCAACGAAATCTATCCGGCTGGCGCGTCCAAGCCCAACTCGCGCTACATGGGCGAGGTGCTGCGGGCGACCGACGCGCATGCCGTGGTCGAGATGCAGAAGGCGCGCGACATCCGCTTCTTCAACCAGGAGCAGATCCGCAAGCTCGAATTGCCGGGCAACCTGGCCATCGTCAAGCCCAGCCCCTATACCCACAACATCGTGTCGTACTGGGAGCGTCCCGAGTCCGACATCAGGGTTTACGCATTGGGGATGAGCACCATCCGCGATGACATGCAGGCGGCCTACGAGGCGGCCAAGTCCACCCAGGAGAAGCTGGGCATCGACTCGCTGCTACTGCCGATCGATCATCTGGCCACCCGCATCTACAGCCAGAACCGCGAAGCCGCGATACTCGAATACCTGACGCTGTCGAGCTATTACTACTGGGGTTCCTACGATATCGCCGACCAGAACTCCTCGACCAATGTCACCAAGAGCGTGCACTACGGCAACGAGCTCGAAAGTCCGGCCAAGGTGTTCACCGCAGCCAACCACCCGTACTTTATGAATCACCTGCTGACCGAGTCACCCACCGAGGCCTTCGTGCGCAACTTCGGGCCGCGATTGCATCACATCGCCGTCGCGGTCAAGGATGGCGAAACCGATGCGCTGGCCAACATCGATTTTGTCGTGCGTCAGCTAAAGGAGTGCGGTCAGGATTTCCTGCTCGACGTCATCGGCTCAAAGGAAGAAGGGCTCAAGCAGATCTTTTCCAGCGCGTCCGAGTATTCCTCATTGATCGTCGAATATGTCCAGCGTTTCGGCGGCTTCCAGGGGTTCTTCACCAAGGAGAACGTGGCCGAGCTGACCTATGCCGCCGGGGTCGAGGAAAGCCTGAAGGCCTTGCAGGAGGCTTCACAGTCCTGAATTGATGTCACAGCTTTTGTGGTCGAGCCAGGCGCCCGAACACGTCGTCTGACGATTGAAATAACAGTAATTGATTGAATATTAATATTGCGGGGAATCTTGATGGATCGCGAAACGCTCAACGAAATGGTCAAACTGAAATTCGGCTCGCGCAAGGCAGGGGGGCCGGAAATCGATCTGGTCAAGCTGGCATCCGATGCCACTTATGCCGATGAGGTATTCAGGGCGATCGAAAATCTGCCGGACGAAGCCATGGTGATGCTGGCCATGACGCTGCGCGACAAGTTCGGCCTGCTGTCGGCCATGCCGGTAGCGAGGCCCGAGCCGCCTTCTGAACCGAGCAAGCCTGCCGCACCGACGCAGCGCTATTTGAGCGGCGCACGCAGCTAGGGCGGGAGCGGTCCTGGCGCACGTTACATTCGCGTCGGGGCGGAGGCGCGCCGCAACGCGCGAACCGTCAATGCCCGGGTGACTCCGCTCAACCGCGAGTCGCGGTTCAGTGCTCCCGCCGGAACTCCCAGGGCGGAACGGGGTTCGTGTCTCGCCACAAGCCCGTCCGCGTCAGCTTGGCCATGAGCTCGGCGTTTTCGTAGACGGCCCGATCTTCGACGGGCTGGTCGTTGGCGTAGCGCTTGTACCACCAGGCCATGCCATCGCGGACTTGCTCCAGCCCCACGTCGGTCGCCCCCACCGTCAGCTTGCAGACCCTGCGGCCCCACCGATCCAGTTTGGGACAATCGGCCACGGCGGTCTGGTTCATGGCCAGGCGACTCAGGTTGGTTTTGGCCTGGTTGCCCCACGCCTGATGCCGCTCGGGCGCGTCGATGCCCGAGAGCCTGATCGTGTAGGTCCGGCGGTCGGCCAGCAGCGTCAGCGTATCGCCATCCACGATGCCGACCACCTGACCCGTCAGGTTGTCGGCGTGCGCGACGGCGCCGGTTGCGGCAAGAATGGCCGGGACCAGCACACCGTTTCGCAGGAAGCGGGCCAGTTGCAGGTGTTTGAGGAGCGTGGTGAGGCAATCAAGCATCGGCGGTCTATCGGGCAATCTGAATGTCATCGCGGGGTGTACGCCTTATTCTAACCCTGCGCTTCGACGGGATTGCCACGCGGGCCATCGGCAGCCCGGATGCGTGCCCCGGCAGCATGTGCAGGCAGGTTTATCGACGGCGCAGATCCAGCGTGTGCGGGAATTCACCCGGCGCTTCTTCTGCGGGCGGCGCCATGGGCCCAGGTGGGGTGCCGCCGGGAAAGAAGCGGGCGAGCGGAGCGATCCACGGCGGCGGCGTGAAAGAGCCGGCGGTGTGTCCCCAATCCTGGAAGCGGGTATGGCGGCGCGACTCGGCTTCCATGGCATTGACCGGGAAGGTGTCGTAGCTGCGCCCACCGGGATGGACGACGCGGTAGGTGCAGCCGCCGATCGCGCGTCCGTTCCAGGTGTCGATCAGGTCGAATACCAGCGGCGAGTGGATGCCGATGGTGGGATGCAGCGCAGATGGCGGCTGCCATGCCCGGTAGCGTACGCCCGCCACGTATTCGCCATGGACGCCGGTGGGCACCAGCGGCACACGGCGGCCGTTGCAGGAAAGGATATATCGGCTGTCGGTCAGCCCGTTCACCTTCACCTGCAGGCGCTCGACCGACGAGTCGACGTAGCGTGCGGTGCCCAGTCGGGTCGACTCTTCGCCGAGCACATGCCACGGCTCGATCGCGGTGCGCAGCTCGATCGCAATGTCGCCGACCTGCAGGGTGCCGTAGCGCGGAAAGCGGAATTCCAGAAACGGCCTGTACCACTCGAGCTGGAATGGAAAGCCGGCGTCGTTGAGGTCGAGGATGACGTCCTTGAGGTCGGCCCACAGGTAATGCGGCAGCATGTGGCGGTCGTGCAGCAGCGTGCCCCAGCGCACCAGCGGCTTGCTGTAAGGCTGCTCCCAGAAGCGGGCGACCAGCGCGCGCAGCAGCAGCATTTGAGCCAGGCTCATGCGCGCGTGCGGCGGCATTTCGAACGCACGAAACTCCACCAGCCCCAGCCGTCCCGAGGCCGAGTCGGGCGAATACAGCTTGTCGATGCAGAACTCCGAACGATGCGTATTGCCGGTCAGGTCGGTCAGCAGGTTGCGCAACAGCCGGTCGACCAGCCAGGGCTGGGGCGTCCCGCCCCGAGGGATCTGCTGGAACGCGATTTCGAGCTCGTACAGTCGCTCCGGACGCCCTTCGTCGACGCGCGGTGCCTGGCTGGTCGGGCCGATGAACAGGCCCGAGAAAAGATAGGACAGGGACGGGTGGTGCTGCCAGTAGGTGATCAGGCTGGCCAGCAGGTCCGGGCGCCGCAGGAAGGGGCTGTCGGAGGGCGTCGCGCCGCCAAGGGTGACGTGGTTGCCGCCGCCGGTTCCCGCGTGGCGGCCGTCGAGCATGAACTTCTCGGCGGCGAGGCGCGACAGCCGGGCCTCTTCGTATAAGGTCGTGGTCGTGTCGACGAGCTGCTGCCAGCCCTGCGCGGGGTGGATGTTGACCTCGATGACGCCGGGGTCGGGCGTGACCATCAGCTTTTCGATGCGTGAATCGGAGGGCGGGGTATAGCCTTCGATGGCGACCGGAAGCGCCAGCTTGTCAGCGGTGGTTTCGATCGCTGCGAGCAGGTTGAGATAGTGCTCGAGCGTGTTCACCGGCGGCATGAAAATGTGCAGGCAGCCCTGACGCGCCTCGATCGTCAGGGCGGTGCGTGGGACCTCGACCCGCGCGGTGTGCGGCGTGTGCTGCGGATGGATGCGGGTCTGCGGAGCGGGCGGCTCCAGGCTGGAAAAGCGCGCCGCGATCTCGCCGTGAAAATCGGCCAGCGGCGGCTGCACGGCAAAGGGGTCGACCTCGACCGACGGCTCGCGCGCGTCCTCGGCCATCCAGGGCAGCGAGGCCAGCGGCAGCCGCAAGCCCATGGTGGAGTCGCCCGGCAGGAGATACAGCCGGTCGCGTCGTGTTTCCCAGGGGGCACTCATCCAGTCCTGCGTCGTGAAACTCCAGGCCAGCGGAATCACATAGCCGGTCGGCGTGTCGAAGCCGCGTGACAGCTTGCTGGCCAGCGAACCGCGCAGGCTGGCGCTGTCGAGTTCGGCGTGTCCCGGGTCGACGTTGGGAGGCAGCTCCGCTTCCTGCAGCAGCGCGGCGAGCGCGTCCTCGTACGCGGGCTGGGCGTAGCGCGAGGCTAGCCCCAGATGCAGCGCCAGCGTCTCGGCGAAGTAGCGGGCATCGTCGTGGGTATGGCGGTAGTCGCGGCTGGCTTCGGCGAGCAGTGCGGGATTTTTCCAGATCGGCTGGCCGTCGCGCCGCCAGTAGATGCCCAGCGCCCAGCGCGGCAACGGCTCGCCCGGATACCATTTGCCCTGTCCGGTATGCAGCAGCGAACCGGGCGCCAGGCGTTCCCTGAGGCGCCGCACCAGCACCTCGGCGCGTTCACGCTTGTGCTGGCCGAGTGCGTCGGTATTCCACTCGGCCCCCTCCATGTCGTCGATCGAGACGAAGGTCGGCTCGCCGCCGTGGGTCAGCCGGACGTCGCCCCGTTCCAGACTTGCGTCGACCGCGTAGCCCAGCGCAAGGATTGCCGCCCAGTCTTCGTCGGCATACGGCAGGGTCACGCGCGGATCTTCCTTGATGCGGGTGACCGTGTTGCTGAAGCTGAATTCGACTTCGCACGTGTCGGTCATGCCTTCGATCGGAGCTGCCGAGGAGGGCTTCGGGGTGGCTGCGAGCGGAATGTGTCCCTCGTCTGCAAACAGGCCCGAGGTCGGATCGAGCCCGACCCAGCCTGCCCCCGGAAGATAGACCTCGGCCCAGGCGTGCAGGTCGGTGAAGTCGTGCTCGGGTCCCGAGGGGCCGTCGAGCGACTTCACATCGGGTGCCAGCTGCACCAGATAACCGGATACGAAGCGCGCGGCCAGGCCCAGGTGGCGCAGGATCTGCACCAGCAGCCAGGCCGAGTCCCGGCACGACCCGGTGGCCTTGCCCAGCGTCTCTTCGCAGGACTGGATGCCGGGATCCAGGCGGATGGTGTAGGCGATGTCCTTCTGCAGGCGCTGGTTGAGCGTCACCAGAAAATCGTTGGTGTGCACCCGCTTGAGCGGTACCTCGGCCAGCCATGCGGCGAGCCGCTCGCCCGCCGGCTCGGTTTCGAGGTAGGGCGCAAGTTCGCGCTTCAGCGCCGGGCCATAGTCGAACGGGTAATGAAAAGCGTTTTCCTCGATGAAGTAGTCGAAGGGGT
Source organism: Thiobacillus sp. (assembly GCA_041592455.1). Taxonomy (GTDB): domain Bacteria; phylum Pseudomonadota; class Gammaproteobacteria; order Burkholderiales; family Thiobacillaceae; genus Thiobacillus. The sequence goes on from JBFHQA010000011.1 coordinate 7,643, forward strand.
TGATCACCGTCATGTCGGCGATCACCTCAACGTCCACCGAGAATTCGCGCGTCGCCTCCGGAAAGACCAGCCGCGCCAGATAGTTGCCGAACGGATCCTGCTGCCAGTTGATGAAGTGTTTTTCGGGCGTGATCTTCATCGTGTACGCCAGGATCGGCGTGCGCGAATGCGGCGCCGGGCGCAACCGGATCACGTGCGGGCTCATCGTGACGCGACGATCGAACCGGTATTGCGTGCTGTGGCGTATGGCGACGTGGATGCTCATGGTGGAGTCCGGTTGGAGGTCCCTGAATTACTAGCAAGTTGCACGCCAGTCAGCCAGGTGGTCAGCCGTATCCGCGGGCGTGCGGCAACACCGTTCACAGGGTCGAGGCCTGCGTGGCGGGCGGGTGCGCGTCGAGAGTGCAGTTGCGCACCCTATGGAAGCATGCCGGCCAGTATCCGGACCGCCTGGCCGCGACAGGCAAGGCGTGAGGCCGCGCCGGCGCCTGGCACGCTCCCTGCTCGTGTAGCAGCAGGACATGTGTCAGGTGCTCGCCCCAACCAAGCATAGCAGGCGTGCGCGGAGGCTCCGTTCAATTCCATGCCGGCATGCGGTTCTGCTGCATGGTGGGGGAGTCGGCGACAGGCTGGCTGCTGTCACAGGTATACGCGGCCAAGGCCGGCCACCGTGCATTCAACAACGCATCATCCAACCTGAGAGGACGCAGCATGACATCGCATCAAGTTTTCCTCATCCAGAAATCATGGGCCGGGGTCGTTCCGATTCAGGATACGGCCGCCGGACTGTTCTACCAGCGCCTGTTCGTGCTGGAACCCGGCATCCGTCCACTGTTCGGAGTGGACATGAAAGCGCAGGGGCGCAGGCTCATGATCATGCTGGGCGTCATCGTCAACAGCCTGACCGATATCGACCAACTGGCGCCGGTTGCGCAGGATCTGGCGCGCAGCCTTGCGGGTTATGACGTGAAACCTGCGTATGTCGATGCGGCAGGTGCGGCGCTCCTGTGGACGCTGGAACAGGGATTGGGGTCGATCTTCAGCGAGGAGACCCGGGATGCCTGGGCAGCTGCCTACAGCAAGCTGGCCCGGACCATGCTGGAAGCGGCCACGATACCGGCCTGAGTGCGCAGCCAGCAGGCAGTTGCGCTTGCGTCAGCCCTGCATCTGTCCGCTCGAACCGCTGGCCACGACCTGTAGCGGCTGTTGCTGTTCCTCCCAGTCGAAGGAAGGCAGGTTGTTCAGGGCCTGGCGCAGGCCTTCATTCCAGGCAGCGCCCAGCGCACGGTAATAGGGATGGTCTTCGTGGAATTCCAGGCGTCGACCTTCATTCAGGGCGTTGGCCTGGTAGATCAGCAGCTCGACCGGCGGGCCGACGGTGAGGTTGGAGCGGATGGTCGAGTTGATCGAGACCAGCGCGCAACGCGCCGCCTGTTCCAGCAAGGTGTCGTTGCGGATGACGCGATCAAGGATGGGCTTGCCGTACTTGGTTTCGCCGATCTGCAGGAACGGATGCGTGCTGGATTCGTGAATATGATTTCCCTGCGGGTAGATCATATAGATCTCGTGACCCTGGCCGGCGATTTGGCCGCCGAAAATGAAGGTGGCCTCGAAATTCGTATTCGCGCTGTCGCGTGAAGCCTGCAATCGCTGCACCTCCGCGGACACATTGCCGACATAGTCGACCGCTTCGCTCATCGTCTTCACGTTGGACAGGCAGGTGAGAGCGCCGGTCGTGCAATCGTCGCGCAGGTGCTTGACCACGCTCTGCGTCGTTGCAAGGTTGCCCGCGGCCAGCAGCACGAACATGCGACTGCCCGGATACACGAAGGTATGCATTTTGGAATAGGTACTGACGTGGTCGATTCCCGCGTTGGTAAGCGAGTCCGACGCAAAGACCAGTCCGGTATCAGTTTTGATGGCGACGCAGTAAGTCATGGCAGGGTGCAGCGAAGGGTTGGCCTTCATCCTGCCTGCATTTTGCGTCTGACTCAAGTCTCGCCGTCCGTTGCGCTCTGCTGATGATTCATGAATGACTGCACGATCCGGGTGCACGTGCACGACTTGCATGCACGCTGCACCGCAGCAGTGCTCTCGATCGTGCTTTCACGCACATAAACAAGCCATTTTCACCTGGCACGCTAGATGCTTGTATGACATCGCCAGCCCGGGCAACGTGGCGCGGGTGGCACAGGACAACGGTGTCCCACGGCGCAGGTCGACGGGGACACCGTTTTTTTTTGGCCATACACAGGGAGCCAGACACGCGTGACGAATATGGAACGGCCCGTGGTGATCGTGGGCGCAGGCCCGGTCGGCGTGCGCGCGGCAGTCGAATTGCGCCAGGCGCTGCCGGATGTGCCGGTCGTCATCTACGGTGACGAGCCGTGGCATCCCTACAACCGCGTGCGCCTGTCGTCTCTGCTGGCCGGCGAAGCCGACTGGGCCGACTTCACGGCCGGGCTGGCATTGCCGGATGGCGTAGACGCGCGCTTCGGCTGTCGCGTCGCGTCGATCGACCGCGAATCACACACGATCGTAGACGATGCAGGACGCGCCCAAACCTACACGGCGCTCGTGCTCGCGACGGGATCGCGCCCCCATGTGCCGGACATTCCGGGCATGGATCGCGCGGGCGTCTTTACCTTCCGCGATCTTGCCGACGCCGAGGCGCTGCAGGCCCGGCTCGTGCGCAGCCGTCGGGTGGTCGTGATCGGCGGCGGACTGCTCGGTCTGGAGACGGCGCGCGCGCTGAACCGCTACCGCACCGAAGTCACCGTCGTCGAGCACAACCCGCGCCTGATGCCGAACCAGCTCGACGATGCCGCGTCGAGCCTGCTGCGCGCGCGCGTCGAGGCCAACGGCATCGGCGTCGTGCTCGACGACGGGCCGATGGAAATCCTCGGCGAGGTGCGCGCCGAGGGGGTGCGGTTGCGGAGCGGTCGCCGCATCGAGTGCGATACCGTCGTGCTCGCGGCCGGCATCCGTCCCAACATCGAACTCGCGTGCGATGCCGGTCTTGCGTTCCAGCGCGGCATTGCCGTAGACGACCGCATGCAGACGAGCGATCCCGCCATCTACGCAGTCGGCGAGTGCGCGCAGCACCGTGGCATCGTCTACGGTCTCGCGGCACCCGGTTTCGAGCAGGCCGCGGTGGCGGCGCGCGCGATTGCCGGCAAGCCCGCCCAGTACCTCGGGTCGCTTTCCGCGATGCGGCTCAAGGTCGCGAACTGGCCTGTCTTCAGCATGGGCGAAGTCGGTGCATGGGAGATGCCGGAAGGCGCGCGCGCCCACACCTTCGAGGACGAGGGCGCCTATCGCAAACTCGTCGTGTCGCGCGGACGCCTCGTCGGTGCGCTGGCGATGGGGACATGGGACGGCCTCGCGCGCGTTCAGGAAGCCGTGCAGCAGCGGCGTCGGCTGTGGCTCTGGCAGCTCGCCCGCTTTCGTCGCAGCGGCGAGCTTTGGGAAGAGGATGCGCGATCGGTCGCGGCCTGGCCGGCCGAGGCGACCGTGTGCAACTGCACCGGCGTCACGCGCGGCTGTCTGTCGGAAGCGATCGCCGGCGGCTGCGCGAGCGTGTCGGCGCTGACCGAGCGCACCGGCGCGTGCGGCGTGTGCGGCAGCTGCCGCCCGCTCATCGAGGGCCTGCTCGGCTCGGCCGGACCGCGCGAGCCGATGCCGCTTGCGCGCCGGCTCTTGGTGCTGGCGGCCTGGGCGCTCGTGCTGGCCTTCGTCTTCCTGCTGCCAGCCAACCTGCCTTATGCGTCGACCGAAGACATCGCCTGGCACTGGGATCAGCTCTGGCGCGACGGCACGGTCAAGCAGGTCACCGGCTACAGCCTGCTCGCGCTTGCTGTGCTGCTTGCGCTGATCGGCTTGAGAAAGCGCTGGAAGCGTCTCAACCTGCTCGCCTTTGTCCACTGGCGCTGGCTGCATGCGCTCGTGGGCGGTCTTGCGCTCGGCGTGCTGTGGTCGCACACCGGCGGGCGTATCGGCGACGGCCTCAACCAGTGGCTCGCGCTGACGATGCTCGGCGCATCGCTGACCGGCGTCGGACTCGCGCTCTTCCTCGCCCGGGAACACTGTCTTTCTCTCGACCGTTCGACCACGCTGCGCCCCGTGCTGCAGTGGCTGCACGCGCTGCTGCTGTGGCCCCTGCCGGTGCTGCTGGGCTTTCACATATTCAAGGTGTACTACTTCTGATGAAGCGACTGTTGCGATACCGGATCTGGATGGCGTGGCTCTCGGTGAGCGGCCTGCTCGTCGCTTATCTCAGCTATGCCGTACAAACGCCCGAACGGCAGGCGAGCTTCATGCCGGGCGCCGTCACCCACGCGCACCACCAGATCGAGCTCAAGTGCGCGGCGTGCCATGCCGAACCGTTCAAGGGGCGCGAGGGTATCCAGGATGCCTGCCTCAGCTGCCACGCCAAGGAACTCAAGGCGATGGACGATTCGCACCCGATCGCCAAGTTCACCGATCCGCGCAATGCCGCGACGCTCGCCAAGCTCGACGCGCGCCAGTGCGTGACCTGCCATACCGAGCACAAGCGCGAGATCACGGGCGCGGTCGGCGTGACGCTTCCGGACGACTTCTGCGTGCGCTGCCACGCCGACGTCGAAAAGGAGCGCCCGAGCCACAAGGGCATGGCGTTCAACAGCTGCGGTACCGCGGGCTGCCACAACTTCCACGACAACCGCGCACTGTACGAGGACTTCCTGATCCGTCATGGCCACGGCGAAAAGCTTACGGCCGCGCCCAAGGTGCCCGAGCGGCATCTGCGCGACTTCATGGTCTACATGGAATATCTGGATGGCGAGCCGATCACCGCCGCCGCGATGGACGGACGCGAGATCCTGAAGCCCAAGCCGAAGGAAATCGCCGACTGGGAACATACCGCGCACGCCAAGGCGGGCGTGAACTGCTCGTCTTGCCACCAGGCCAGGGATGACGACGGCAAGATCGCCTGGATTCGCAAGCCCGACCATCAGGCGTGCACGAGCTGCCACGAGCAGGAGGTCAAGGGCTTCCTCGCCGGGCTGCACGGCATGCGCCTCGGCCAGGAAATGAGTCCGATGAAGCCGGGCATGGCGGAGCAGCCGATGAAGCCGAGCGCAGCGCATGCCAAGCTCACCTGCATGTCGTGCCACGGTGCGCATCGCTTCGATTCGCGCAAGGCTGCGGTCGAGTCCTGCCTGACGTGTCATGACGATGGCCACACCCGTGCCTACAAGGCGTCGCCGCACTTCCGGCTGTGGCACGACGAGCTGTCCGGCCGCGGCGCCAAGGGCAGCGGCGTGTCGTGCGCGACCTGCCACCTGCCGCGCACCGAATTCACCACGCCCGATTTCGAGCGCCGCATCCTGGTCCAGCACAACCAGAACGACAACCTGCGTCCCAACGAAAAAATGGTCAGGAGCGTGTGCCTGAACTGCCATGGCCTGCAGTTCAGCCTCGACGCGCTGGCCGACGACAAGCTCGTCGCGCGCAACTTCGCCGGCATGCCGGCGAAGCAGGTCGAGAGCATCCGCATGGCGCTGGAGGCCGATCGCCGGGCCCGGCAACGCAAGGCGTCGGGCGATGACGCAAGCGACAAGGATTCGCCCTGACGGGCACCGACATCCCCGCTCGACGGGTAGTTTTTTCAACCACGAAAAGGAGCACCGATATGCGCACGTTCGTTACCCTCACCACCCTCGGCCTCGCGCTGGCCGCCCCTGTCCAGGCAGCCTCATGGGACTACAAGGACATCGCCGACGCGCTGCACAGCGTCATGGAGGCCGACCGGACGGTCTACACGAAGCTCATCGTCAACCGCCTGCAGAACCAGGAGAAAGTCATCAAGGCGAGCGAGCACTGGCAGGACGAGAAAGCATTGGTGCTGCCGGCGCAGATGTTCCGCTACGGTGCCGAGCATGTCGCCGAGAAGGGCGCCAAGTTCAGCTACTCGCTGTTGTCGCTGTGGCCGGTCAACAAGCAGAACAGCGCCAAGACCGCGGTCGAGAAGGAAGGCCTGAAGGCCGTGATGAAAGGCGATCCCTACTACAAGACCGAGGTGCTCGGCGGCAAGAAGTATTTCACCGCGATCTACCCCGACAAGGCCGTCGCCAAGGCGTGCATCACCTGTCACAACGACCACAAGGACAGCCCGCGTACCGACTTCAAGATGGGCGACGTGATGGGCGGCGTGGTGCTGCGCCTGCCGATGAAGTGAGGCCGGGCATGCGCACGCTGATTGCCGTCGCGCTGGGCCTGGCCGCCGGCACGGTCGATGCCGCAGCGCCGTCTGACGGTCGCCGCGTCTTCGATCGAACCTGCTCGGCCTGCCACGCCAATACGCTGTCCGAGGCGCCGCAACTCAAGCATCCCGAGGCATGGGCGCCACGGCTGGCCAAGGGCCGCGAGACGCTCTACAAGAGTGCGCTCGAAGGTTTTGTCGGGCCCACCGGCGAGGAGATGCCGCCGCGCGGCGGCAACTCCGACCTGAGCGACGCCGAGGTGAAAGCCGCCGTCGATTTCATTTTTACCACCGTTTCAACCAAGAGGAACACACCATGACCCCCCAGCAGATTTCCCTCATCCAGACCTCGTGGCAATCGGTTGTCCCGATCCAGGATACCGCCGCCGGACTGTTCTACCAGCGCCTGTTCGCGCTCGACCCCGCAGTGCGCCCCATGTTCAAGGGCGACATGAAGGAACAGGGGCAAAAGCTCATGAAGATGCTGGGGACGGTCGTCGCCAGCCTGACCCGTCTCGACGAACTCGTGCCCGTGGCACAGGATCTTGCGCGCCGCCATGTTGCCTACGGCGTGCAGCCTGCACATTACGATACGGTCGGCGCGGCGCTCCTGTGGACGCTCGAGCAGGGACTGGGTTCGGCCTTCACCGACGAGGTCAAGGAAGCGTGGGCGACGGCTTACGGTACGCTCGCGAAGGTCATGATAGACGCGGCCTACGAACCGGCCTGACTGGCGACTGCCGGACGGCTTTCCCGTCCGGACGCAGGCAGGACTGTGTTGCTGGTTGGCCGGCCGATAAACGTGGCCGGCCAGTCGGGTGTCAGCGCCCTTCGGGCAGCACGATGTTGACTTCGAGCACTTCGTAGTTGCCCTGCTTCTCGAGCCCGACCTTGATGTCCTCGGGGTTGATGGCAACGTACTTGGAAATCACCGCGACCAGGTCCTTCTGCAGGTCGGGGAGGAAGTCGGGGCCGGCGAGCCCGACGCGCTCGCGCGCGATGATGAGCTGCAGGCGTTCCTTGGCGACCGAGGCGGTCGACTTCTTTTCGCCAAATATCAGGGAGAGCCAGGACATGTTACTTGCCTCCAAACAGACGCTTGATCAGGCCCGGTTTTTCGTAGTCGACAAAACGCAGCGGATGCTCCTCGCCGAGGAAGCGGCCGATCGCATCCGAGTAGGCGTCCGCCACCGGCGTGCCTTTTTGATGAATGGCCGGGATGCCCTGGTTGGACGCATGCAGCACGGCCTCGGATTCGGGAATCACACCCAGCAGCGGGATACGCAGCAGTTCCTGGATGTCAGTGTAGGTCAGCATTTCGCCTTCATGTGCGCGCTTGGGCGAGTAGCGCGTCACCAGCAGGTGCTCCTTGACCGGATCGCGGCCTTCGACGGCACGGCGGCTCTTCGACTGGATGATGCCGAGGATGCGGTCGGAGTCGCGCACTGACGACACTTCGGGGTTGGTCACGATGATCGCTTCGTCGGCGAAGGTCAGCGCCATCACGGCGCCGTGCTCGATGCCGGCGGGCGAGTCGCAGACGATGTAGTCGAAGCCCTGGTGCTCCAGGTCCTTCAGCACCTTCTCGACGCCTTCCTCGGTCAGCGCATCCTTGTCGCGCGTCTGCGAGGCGGGCAGCACGTAGAGGTTGTCGCTGTGCTTGTCCTTGATCAGTGCCTGGTTCAGGTTGGCGTCGCCCTGGATCACGTTGACGAAGTCGTACACCACGCGGCGCTCGCAGCCCATGATGAGGTCGAGGTTCCTGAGGCCGACGTCGAAGTCGATCACGGCGGTCTTGAAGCCGCGCAGCGCGAGACCGCTGGAAATCGAGGCGCTGGTGGTGGTCTTGCCGACGCCGCCCTTGCCGGAGGTGACAGTGATGATGGTGGCCACAGAGCTTCCTTTATCGTGGGTTACAGGGGTTCAATGACAATCTGGCTCGCATCGGCCAGGCGGATTTGCGCCGGCTTGCGCGCGACAGCGGCATCCGGTGCGGATTCGAAGGTGCGGTACACGCCTGCGATCGATACCAGCTCGGCCTCGAGATGCGTGGTGAAAATGCGCGCGGCGGTGTCGCCGCGGGCGCCTGCGAGCGCACGCCCCTTGAGCGGCGCATAGACATGGATGCTGCCGTCGGCGATCACTTCGGCGCCGGGGTTGACCGCGGCCAGCACCACGATGTCGCCGCCCGCGGCGTAGACCCGCTGGCCGGAGCGCAGCGGCTTGTCGATGATGCGGGTGGCCGGGGCGGGTGGCGCAGGCTCGGGGGCCGATTGGGGTTCGGGATCGGGCTCAGGCTCGGGTTCGGGCGACGCTTCGACGACCGGCGGATTGGCGGGCGCGGCATCGTTCAGCACCAGCAGCCCGGCATCGGTTGCGGCGGCCGCGAGCGCGGGCGAGGCGTTCTGCACCGCAAACGGGTTGAGGCCGCGGCTTTTCAGTTCCTGCGCGAGCCAGGCCCAGTCGGGAGTGGCAGCATCGGCGGGGAGACGCGAGCAGTCGAACACGGCCGCCTCGCCGCCGAAGAAGTCGGGCGTCGCGGCAAACAGCGTGGAGAGGTGGGTATCCAGCGCGGCGTGCTCGGCGCTGTTGAGGATCACTTGTATCCCGGCGAATCGCGTGGTTTTCAGTTCCAGCGCGGGCGCGGGGCGGGGCTCACGTCGGCGCGGCATGGCAGGGATGTTTCACAAAAAGACGGTTCGAAGGCAACTCCGAGAGTCTATCCGGACCCGCCATGCGGGGCAACCGCCCGGGCGGTTGCCCCGAGACGCCTTAACCCGGTCAGGCGGCTTCCTTGGGACGCATCTGGCGGCTGTACAGGAATTCCAGCACCTGGCTCCGCAGTTGGTGATACTTCGGGTCGTGCGCCAGTTGCAGGCGGTCGCGCGGGCGCGGCAGGTCGACGCTGAGGATCTCGCCGATGGTGGCCGCAGGTCCGTTGGTCATCATCACGATGCGGTCGGAGAGCAGCACCGCCTCGTCGACGTCGTGCGTGACCATGATGACCGTGCTCTTCGTCGCGGCGACGATCTTCAGCAGCTCGTCCTGCAGGTGGGCGCGGGTCAGCGCGTCGAGCGCGCCGAAGGGCTCGTCCATCAGCAGCACCTTGGGCTCCATCGCCAGCGCGCGGGCGATGCCGACGCGCTGCTTCATGCCGCCGGAGATCTCTCCGGGCAGCTTGGCGGAGGCGTGGGTGAGGCCGACCATGTCCAGCGCGGCCGCCGTGCGTGCCTTCAGCTGGGCCCTGGACTCGCGCTCGCCGAATACCTTTTCCACCGCGAGGTAGACGTTCTCGAATGCGGTGAGCCACGGCAGCAGCGAGTGGTTCTGGAACACCACCGCGCGCTCCGGCCCCGGGCCCTTGATCTCCTTGTTGGCGAGCAGGAGCACACCGTCGGTGGCGTCGAGCAGGCCGGCGACGAGGTTGAGCAGCGTCGACTTGCCGCAGCCGGAGTGGCCGATCAGCGCGATGAACTCGCCCTGTTCGACGTTGAGGTTGACGTCGGTGAGCGCGGTGAAGCGGCCTTTCTTGGTGTTGAAGACCATGCCGGCTTTTTCGATCTGTACGTAGGATTGCATGTTGGATTTTCCTTGAGGTGTGTAGGGTGAAGGGTGAAGGGACCGCGCCTGCGGCGCTCAAGGGTGAAGGGGTGCGGTTTTACCCTTCCCCCTTTTCCCTTCTCCCTTCACTCGTAACTGAATCGCTTGGCGAGCAGCATCAGGCCCTGTTCCAGCAGCAGGCCGACGATGCCGACGACGAAGATCGCGATGATGATGTGGGCGACGTTGAGGTTGTTCCACTCGTCCCAGACCCAGAAGCCGATGCCGACGCCGCCGGTGAGCATTTCGGCCGCGACGATCACGAGCCAGGCCACGCCGATCGACAGGCGCACGCCGGTCAGCACGTAGGGCAGCACGGCCGGGAACAGGATGCGGGTGAAGACCTTCCACTCCGACAGGTTGAGCACGCGCGCCACGTTCATGTAGTCCTGCGGGATGCGCTGCACGCCGGCGGCGGTGTTCAGCACCATCGGCCAGATGCTCGAGATGAAGATCACCCAGATCGACGCGGGCTCGGCCTTCTGCAGCACCAGGAGGCCGATCGGCAGCCAGGCCAGCGGCGACACCGGACGCAGGATGCTGATGATCGGCGACATCATCTTGTTGAGGAACGTGAAGCGACCGATCATGAAGCCGAGCGGAATGCCGACGAGTGCGGCGGCACCGAAGCCGAGGCCGACGCGGTAGAGCGAGTTGAGGATGTTCCAGCCGATGCCCTTGTCGTTCGGGCCGTTGTCATAGAACGGGTCGGAAAACAGGGCCACGGCGGCGTCCCAGGTCTCGGCGGGTCCCGGTATCGTTTTGGTCGTGTTTGAAATCAAGGCCCACAGCGCGACGAACAGGACGAGGCCCAGAGCAGGCGGGATCGCGTTCTTGAACAGGTTGGCCGTGCCCTCGATCAGGCGCTTGCCCGATTCGGTTTCGAAGTAGGGCGTGCGGCGCGCGGGCGCTGTCGCGCCGGGGAGGGGGTCGGTATCCGGGGCGTCGAGCACCTCGGTCAGGGTCTGCTCGTTCAACGTGACTGCATTCATGTGAATTCTCCTTGGCCCCGGCCAGGCCGGGGCGCATGTTTCGTTTAGGCCTTGATCTTGAAGCTGTCAGCGTAGGCCTTGGGGTTCTTGCCGTCCCACACCACGCCGTCGATGAGCTTCGAGGAGCGCATGTCCGACTTCGGCAGCGGGGTATTGGTCATCGCGGCGGCGGCCTTGTAGACGTCGATGCGGTTGACCTTCTTCGCCACGGCCAGATAGTCGGGATGCTCCTTCAACAGGCCCCAGCGCTTGTGCTGCGTGAGGAACCACATGCCGTCGGACAGGTAGGGGAAGCCCACTGCGCCGCCGTTGTAGAACTTCATGTAGTTGGGGTCGTTCCATTTCTTGCCGATGCCGTTGTCGTACTGGCCGAGCATGCGGTCCTCGATCGAGTCGAAGTCGGTGTTGACGTAGGACTTGGCCGAGATGATCTTGGCGACTTCGGATCGGTTCTTCATGTCGTCGATGTACTTCGACGCCTCGAGGATCGCCGCGGTCATCGCGCGCGCGGTGTTGGGGTAGCGCTCGACGAACTCGGCCGTGGTGCCGAGCACCTTTTCCGGGTGATCCTTCCAGATATCCTGCGAGGTGACGGCGGTGAAGCCGATGTTGTCGCGGATCGCGCGCGCGTTCCACGGCTCGCCGACGCAGAAGCCGTCCATGTTGTCGACGCGCATGTTGGCGATCATCTGCGGCGGCGGCACCGTGATGACCTTGGCCTGCGTGAACGGGTTTACACCGTGCGCCGCGAGCCAGTAGTAGAGCCACATCGCGTGCGTGCCGGTGGGGAAGGTCTGCGCAAAGGTGTATTCCTTCGGCTCGGCGGCGATCAGCTTGGCGAGCGAGGCGCCGTCGGTCACGCCTTTCGCCTTGAGCTGGTTCGACAGCGAGATCGCCTGGCCGTTGTTGTTGATCGAGGCCAGCACCGCCATGTCCTTCTTCGGTCCGCCGATGCCGAGCTGCACGCCGTAGATCAGGCCGTAGAGCACGTGCGAGGCATCGAGCTCGCCGTTCACGAGCTTGTCGCGCACGGCGGCCCACGAGGCCTCCTTGCTCGGCGTGATGGTCAGGCCGTACTTCTTGTCGAAGCCCTTGACCGCGGCGATCACCACCGAGGCGCAGTCGGTCAGCGGGATGAAGCCGATGTTGAGGTTGGGCTTCTCGGGGGCGTCGGAGCCTGCCGCCCAGGCGCCCTGGCGCACGCCCGGCGGCACCAGCGTCATCAGGGCTGCGGCCGCTGACAGTCCGGTCGCTTTTTTCATGAAATCCCGCTTGCTCGTATCTACGATCTGCGGGGTGGGTTGGCTGTCGATCTCGCTCATTGCTCTGCTCTCCAAAAAATAAAAAAAGCGCCACCCAAACGGGGGACGCCTTTGTCCGGTCAATCTGTCTGTCAGTGTCTGAAAGTCACATCGTTGTGACTGTTCGAGCCAGATAGAGCAACGCCCATGCCAGCTGTAAAAACCCCAATCAAATCATGGGGCGGCTCGTGGCCGTGCGATGCAAGGAGAACGGGCCTGATCGAATCTGCACCGTGAAAGTGCGGGCGTGCATCCTGGATGCCCCAAAAGAATCCCGGCTGGCCGGGCGGACACGCAGGAAGGGGGCTCATTGCCCGAACCAGCGGGCGCTCGATGCCTGCAGGAATTCGTGCGCGTCGAGGTAGTGGCTGCCGTCGCAGGAGAAATTCAACCCCACCAGGCCGTTGACGATGTTGAGCGACCCGGCGCGCAGGTAGAGCTGCTCATCGGTAAAGCGCAGGATGCGAAAGCCTTCGAGGATGGGGCGGATGAGGCCGGGGTCGATGATGGCCTCCTCCGGGTAGCAAGCCTGAGGCGCATCCTGGAGGGGCGAGTCGTCGAGCAGTTCGTCGAGGGATAGCACGCGATAGCGACACGGATCGCTGTAGAGCCACAGTGTTGCGCGTGCACTGGAAAAGTGCAGCTTGGCGTGAAACACGCCCTGCTGCTGCATCAGCCACTCCACCCGGGCGAACGTCTGGTCAAGCCGATCGTCCATGGCCGAGCGGACGCGGCACTGTTCGAACAGCCCCCCACGGATGGACGGGTCTCCCCGGTATTGCTTCCAGAACGATCGGTTTTCGGTCGTCATGGCTTTGACGGCTCAGAAGCCTGCGGCACTCAGGTTGGAAATTCCATTCCCCTGACTGCCGGACAATTACTCCCGGTCGCGCAGCATCGGCGGACGGAAAGGGGTGTGGCGTATTCGTCGGTTCATGTCCATGGCACGATCTCCTTCAACAGCATCGCCGCCGGCGTGACATGGCCGCGGCTTCCTGTATCCCTAGCAAGCTTCGTGCTGGATGTGCAGGCCCATGATTCAAAAGGGATTGCTTGTTGTGGCTTGAGCGCAAGGGCGGCCTGGCTCACGCGCAGTGCACCTGTCGGGTGCCTTTTTGTCCGGGATGCACCGGTCAGGCGACGGGTTTTTGCAGGATCTGCCGCGCGATGTCCACCAGTCGTACTCCTCGATCCATCGCGGCACGACGCATTTCCCGGTACACCTCGGGTTCGGATGCGTTGGTTTGCCTGATCAGCAAGGCCTTGGCCTGGTCGATCAGCTTGCGCTCGGTCAATTCGAGTCGGGTCTGTTCAAGCTGGCCGTGGAGCGCCTGGTAGGCTTCGAACCGCGAGATGGCGACGTCCAGGATGGGCCGGATGCGGGCCGGGTCGAGCCCGTCGACCACGTACGACGTCACGCCTGCCTGCGTGGCTGCACGGATCGATTCCGGGGTGCCGTCCCCGGTAAACATCACGATCGGGCGCGGGCAGTCCTGGTTGGCAACGCAGATGTGTTCGAGCGTGTCGCGATCCGGCGAGTCCTTGGCGATGATCACCACGTCCGGTTTCAACGCCTGGATCTGCACGTCCAGGCTGCGTGCGGAGTTGAGGGTGGCCGCGACCACGCAGCCGGCGGCCTCCAGGGCGGGAACCAGCATCGCCAGCCGCTCGGACTGGTTTTCCACAATCAGTACACGCATGTTTTTTGTTATCCCCGGATGAATGCCTGGCTTCTCACAAAAAAAGCGGCCCCCTGAAGAGGGCCGCAAGATCGGAGGAGACTGCCTGAGCAACCTGGCCTTTCGGTTTGGATACTCAACCTGTCTATAGCAGGGGGCGTGCCAGATTTGAAATCTCTTATATAACAATATGTTGTGTGCATGACAGGGCGCAGGAGAAACAAGAGCGCTGTACTGTCGTGGTGCAGCGGAAGCCGATGATGACTCAAAACAGGGCGGAATGCCGACTCAGCCTTCGTCGTACCCTTCGTCGATCGGGTTGTCGACCAGATGGAATGGATGGTCGATCGGCGTGTCGAGATAGGCCTTGCGCGTTTCTTCCGATTCGAAATACATGGTGACGTTGCCGTCGACCAGGTAGGGGTGCCCTGTGAGATCCTCGATGTCGCGGCCGGTGATTGGATCGATGTTGGTCAGAATTTGCGTAGGCTCGTGCAGGCGCACGCTTGGCGTGCGATCGCGCGGCAAGGGATCGGTGCCGACGTAGTTGAGATAGCTGGCGTTGTGGACAGTCGTGCCGTGAGTGGATTCCATGATGGCCTCCTTCAGGTGATAAGCGCAGTGCGCTGGGTGAAGGCGGGGCAGGTTTCCTCTGCCCGCCGAAATGCTTCGGTTGGCCTTGTTATAGGTCAGGATCGGAAACAATAAAGACGCCGCGAATGCGGTTATTGCGTTCGCTTGCCGAAGGCGCTTCGCAAGAGCGTGCCGCGCGCGGGAGTGAGAGCGGGGCCGCCGCGCGGCAGCCCCGGTACAGCTTAGTGGCGGATGCCAGGGGCGTTGAGTTTCAGGCCCTGGTTGATCGCGGACAGGGCCAGCTCGATGTCGCCGTATTCGGCGGCGTCAGGCGGCAGTTCGTTGGCACGGATCGCCACGTTGCACCACTGGAAGCGACGGCGCAGGTCCCAGATCTCGCCGCGGCTGGTGCGGAAGGTCGGGAAGTGCGCGATCTGTCCCTTGGATTCGGTCAGCCACTGGCCGCGAATCCATTTGTTGGCGCCCATGCTGTGGCAGTCCATGCAGGCGAAGTTGAGCTGGCCGATCTTGCGCCGCATCAGGTCGTCGCCGCGCTTGATGGCGGCCACCGAATCCTTCGACTTGGTGTCGACCTTGATCGGTGAACCATTCGCGAGATACCGCAGATAGATCGCCATGTCGACGTTGTCGCGGCTCTGCATCAGCAGGTCTTCGCCCGTGGTCGCGCGCGCATGCCGCGTGATGAACTCCTCGACGCCCAGCACCTTCTTCATGCGCGGCTCGTACTTCGGCATCGACGCGGCCCAGCTCTTGAAGGTCTTCGCGGGCGTCGCGTGACAGGATGCGCACGACTTGCCGGTGGGGCCGGCGCGCTTGTACACGATGTCGGCGCGCTCGACTGCCCCCATGCCTTCGTTGACGAAGGGGTCGAGGTTGTCGCGCGTCTCGGTGGGGATGGGGCGCGTCGCAGGGTCCTCGAGTGGGTCCTTGAAGGTGTTGGGTTCTTTCAGCGTCTTGAGGAAGGCGACGATGTCGTAGATTTCCTGCGTGCTGAAGAGCTTGTTGGTGCCCCAGGGCGGCATCATCGAATGCGGGTTCACGCTGCGCGGGTCGTAGACGTAGTTGAACAGCCACTCGTCGGTGCGCTGCCAGGTTCCGATGGTCGAGAGATCGGGGCCGACGCTCCCCGGTAACGCGGGCGTCGTCTTGCCCATCACGTGGCATGCCACGCAGCTGCCGCCGCGCGAGCGATCGAACGAAAGCTTCTCGCCGTTCTTGGGATCACCCGTGATCGGGCCGTCGAACTTGGGCGGCGGCGCATAGGCCGGCGAGGCCATGTTGCCGAGCGTGCTGTAGTCCTTCCAGTCGGTGGCGGGCCAGCCGCTGTAGCGAGCCCAGGGCTGTGCCGAGGCGGATTGGGTCATTTCGATCGGGGCGGGCGCGGCCTTTTTCGAGCCGGCTGCCTGGCTCTCGAACGAAAAGACCGAGAGCGCCATCGCGCCGATCACGCCGGTGAGGCTCGCCCGCGTTCCGGCACCGGCAATAAGTGCAGTGTTGTCCATTCCAAAAGTCCCTTCCAATAAGTATCAGCGTTATAAGGAAAAGCCCGCATGCAACAGGCCGCATGCTCCGTCAATATAGATGGAAATTCGTAGTGTTTATGAGGTATTTGTAGGTTTGCGCGAGGGTGAGTCCCAACTAACAATAAGTGCAAATATTCGGATTTGCTGAATGCTTGGGCGCGACATGCGCCGATGGGAATGGGTGGAGAGAAGCGGAGGAAAGAATGCTGCGGGACGCCCGGCTGGCGACGCTGCCGGGCAGGCGTGGCTGGCCGAGCCCAGACGGACCCGGCCGGTATCAGAGGATTACTTGCACTTCATGTCGGGGGTGAGCTTCATCCACTGCATGAGCCAGGTCTTGGCGCGCTCGCGCGCGTGGCGCTTGGCGATCTTCTCTTCGGGGGTCTGGTCGGGACGGAAGTCGAACGCGCGCCGCGCCATCGGGTAGACCTGATACTCGACCGGCACACCGCGCTCCCACAGTGCGTAGAACGCGCGGCCGCCATTCATCCGGCGCAACTCGTAGTCGTCCTCGCCGATCAGGTAGAGGATGGGGGTGGTGAACTGCATCACCTCGGGTGCGACGCGGAACAACTGGTCGGGCTCCGGTGCGTTGGGGTTCTGCATGTGCCCGTAGTAGCTGACCATCGCGGCGATGTCCTTGCCGCGCTTGGCAGCCAGGCGGATGCCGTAGTAGGGCCCACGCGACAGGCCGACGACGCCGACCGGCTGCTTACAGGTATTGGGCAGCGACATCAGGTAATCCAGGCCAGCCTCGACGTCCATTTCGGTCTCGGGGTTGTGCGCCGAGGGCCAGCGCTCGATGAAACGGCCGCTCTGCCAGTCGGGGGCGACGACGAGAAAGCCCTGCTCGGCGAGTTCGCGCACGTGGGCGCGCTCGTCGCCTTCGTAGCCGCGCTTGGCGTGGATGAACAGCACGGGCGGGAAAGGGCCCTTGCCGGTCGGCGTGGCCACTTCCACCGGCACCTCGGAGCCGTCGGCAGCCTTGATCGTGGTCTTGATCAGTTCGATGCCGTTGGCCAGGGCGGGGGCAGCCAGTGCCGATGCTAAGATGGCGCTCGCAATGACGAGTCTCTTCATGGTCTTCTCCGGATTGTCTTATGGCGCTCATTCTAGTCCAGCGCCTCTCGATGACTGGACAGTCAATAAGTACCTGTCGTGATGGGGGTATGTTGAGCACATCGTTTGACGAACCGACGATCCCGCCGAGGCTGCAGCGTCCGCTGGCAGCGATCTGGGTGTCATTGGGTCTGCACGTACTGCTGGTCACACTGGTCCAGGTGGCCCCGTCCACGACAACGCGTCCGGGCGGTCCGGTGATCGAGGCCCGGCTGGTGGCGCCCCCCGCCGAGCAGTCCTTGCTTGGGGAGCGTCCTTCGGTGCCCGGGGAGATGCAGGCCCCCAGCCAGGTTCATTCGGCCGATCCGGATGCGGCGCCGGGTGACCCGCCTGCGGCGGAGCCCCCTCAGCCCGAGGCGTCGCCCTCGGCCAGCCCCGTGGCGGAGGCCGCAATCACGACGGCGGTCGACCTGACCTACTACAGCGCCCGCGAACTGGATGTGCAGCCGGGCGCCCTGCACGAGATCGTGCCGGACTACCCGGACGAGGCGGACGCGCGCAAACTCACCGGCAAGGTGGTCCTGCAGCTCAAGGTGGAGGCCGATGGGCGGGTCAGCGACGTGGAGGTGGTCAGCGCGCATCCCCCCGGGGTGTTCGAGGAATCGGCCGTCGCAGCTTTTCGCGACGAGCGCTTCGAGCCTGCCCGGAAAAGCGGCCGGCTGGTGCGTGCCCTGATGCTGATCGAAGTCGTGTTCGAGCGAAACGAGAGCCCGCCGCAGCATGGGCTCGGCGTGGCGGGTCAACCCGACGCAGACTGAACAGTATCGGCTTCCAGCGAGATGCGTCTAGCTGGACGACTGCGCCTGTCCTTCGGCGAGGTTGTGCAGGATCGGGCAGTCCGGCCGGTGGTCGCCGTGGCAGTCCTGCGCAAGCGTCACCAGGGTTTCGCGCATGTCGGACAGTGCAGCAATGCGCTGGTCGAGGTCGGCAATGTGAGCCTCTGCCAAACGCTTCACGTCGGCGCTGGCGCGGCCCGGATCGTTCCACAACGATAGCAGCTGCCGGATTTGTTCCAGCGAAAAACCGAGGTCGCGCGCCCGGCGGATGAAGCGCAGCAGATGCATGTCCCGCTCTTGGTATTGGCGGTAGCCGGCAAGCGTCCGGCTGCTGGCGCGGATCAGGCCGATGCTTTCGTAGTGGCGGATCATCTTGGCCGACACGCCGCTGGAGCGGGCCACTTCGCCGATGTTCATCGCGGGTCTCCTTCAGGCTTCCAGCGCTTCAGCGTCAGCGCGTTGGTCACGACGCTCACGCTCGAGAAGGCCATCGCCGCGCCGGCGATCACCGGGCTCAGGAAACCCAGCGCGGCGAGCGGAATGCCCACGACGTTGTAAATGAAGGCCCAGAACAGGTTCTGGCGGATTTTCGCGTACGTGCGCTTCGAGATGTCGATGGCGTCGGCCACCAGCGCGGGATCGCCGCGCATCAGCGTGACGCCGGCGGTGTGCATGGCGACGTCGCTGCCCGAGGACATGGCAATGCCGACATCGGCAGCGGCGAGGGCGGGCGCATCGTTGACGCCGTCGCCGACCATCGCCACCGTCGTTCCTTCGGCCTTGAGTTCCCCGACGTGTCGCGCCTTGTCGGCGGGCAGCACTTCGGCGATCACGCGCTCGATGCCGAGCGCATGCGCCGCGGTTTCCGCCGCGCCGCGGTTGTCGCCGGAGAGCATCACGGTCGCGATCTGGTGCGCCTTGAGCTTGGCGATGGCCTTTGCCGCGCTGGGCTTGATCGCGTCGCCGAACGCCAGCAGGCCGAGCGCGCCCCGATCGCCGGCGCGCGCGAGCCAGGACACGCTGCGCCCCGCGGCTTCCTGTTCGGCCGCTTCGCGCCCGAGCGCGGCCATGTCGATACCGTTTTCTGTCATCAGCCGACGGCTGCCGAGCCAGTAGGTTGTTCCATCGATCTCCCCGGCGATCCCGCGACCCGGCAGGGCCTGCTGCGCGCGCGCAGCGTCAGGGGCGATGCCGGCAGCTTTTGCTTCGGCGAGCACGGCGCGGGCGAGCGGGTGCTCGCTGCCGGCCTGCAGGGCGGCGCTGATCGCCAGCACGTCGCGGCGGTCACTGCCGTTGCCTGGCACGCAGGCGGCGACGTGCGGCGTGCCATCGGTGAGCGTGCCGGTCTTGTCGAACACCACCGTCTGGACGCGGTGCGCAAGCTCGAGCGCTTCGGCGTCCTTGATCAGGATTCCGTGGCGTGCCGCGACGCCGGTGCCGGCCATGATCGCGGTCGGCGTGGCGAGCCCGAGGGCGCACGGGCAGGCGATCACCAGCACGGCGACGGCGTTGAGGATGGCGGTCTCGGCACTGCCGCCTGCCATCCACCAGCCGATGAAGGTGACGAGCGCGATGACCAGCACCACCGGCACGAACACGGCGCTGACCTTGTCGACCAGGCGCTGGATCGGCGCCTTGGCGGCTTGTGCGTCCTCGACCAGGCGGATGATGCGCGCGAGCACGGTTTCGGTGCCGACAGCCGTGGTGCGAGCGACGAGCACGCCGTGCGCGTTGATCGCGCCGCCCGTCAGTGTGTCGCCGGGCTGCTTGTCGACCGGTAGCGATTCGCCGGTCAGCATGGATTCGTCGACCTGGCTCGCGCCCTCGACGACTTCGGCGTCGACCGGCACGCGCTCGCCGGGGCGGATCACGACGACGTCGCCTACGCGTACGGCCTCGATCGGCAGATCGCGGTCGACGCCGTCGTGGCGCACGCGCGCGGTCGTGGGGCGCAGCGCCTGCAGCGCGCGGATCGCTTCGGTGGTTTGGCGCTTCGCCCGCGCTTCCAGCCACTTGCCCAGCAGCACCAGGCTGATCACGACGGCGGCCGCCTCGAAATAGAGGTGCATGGCGTCGTCGTGCGTGAACAGCAGGTAGACGCTCAAGCCGTACGCCGCGCTGGTGCCGATGGCGACCAGCAGGTCCATGTTGCCGCTGCCGGCCATGAGCGCCTTCCAGCCGGCGCGGTAGAAGCGCGCGCCGAGCCAGAACTGCACCGGCGTCGCGAGCAGCCATTGCAGCCAGCCGGGGAGCATCCAGTGCGCGCCGAGAAGACTGGCGGCCATGGGCGCGACCAGCGGCAGCGACAGCACCATCGCGAGCGCGACCGGCCACCAGTCCGGGAGGGCGCGCCGGGGTGCCGCCGGTGCGCCGTCCGACGGGGCCGGCAGCCGGGCGCCGTAGCCGGCGCGCTCGACTGCAGCGATCAGGGCCGCGGCCGAGGTCCCCTGCGCGAGGGTCACCGTGGCCTTTTCGGTGGCGAGGTTGACGCTCGCCTCGAGCACGCCCGGCACCTTGCCGAGTGCCTTCTCGACGCGCGACGAACAGCTCGCGCAGGTCATGCCGCTGATCTCGAGTGCGCAGACTTCGGTCGGGACGCTGAAGCCGGCCTTCTCGATCGCCTGCTTGACGGCTGCGACGTCGGTCTCGCCTGCCACGGTCGCGGTCTCGGTGGCGAGGTTCACCGTGGCGTCAGTCACGCCGGGCAGCTGCCTGAGAACCTTTTCCAGGCGAGCCGAGCAGCTCGCACAGGTCATGCCCTGGATGGCGATGGATAAGTGGGCCATGTCACACTCCTTGTCGATGCACTGACTGCACCGTAAACCTTCCCATGATGGGAGGGTCAAGCGTCCTGTTGCAGGCGGGCGAGCGGCGTCAGCGGCGCGCGGTGGTCAGCGGATAGTCCTTCGGCAGCAGCACCCACATGCGGCCGCGCTGCTTCATGCGGCCCGCAAGTTCCCCCGCCTGATGGCCAAACCCCCAGAAAAAATCGGCGCGCACGCCGCCCTTGATCGCCCCGCCCGTGTCCTGCGCCATCACCAGGCGGTTCAGCGGCTGGGACGAGTTCGGAAGGGTGGTGGACAGAAAGACCGGTGCGCCGAGCGGCAGGAAACGCGGATCTGCCGCGATCGACCGGCCGTCCGTCAGCGGCACGCCCAGGGCGCCCAGGGGGCCGCTCAAGCCATTGGGCAATTCGCGGAAGAACACGTAGCTCGGGTTGCTGGCGAGCAGGTCGGGCAGCTTGTCGGGATTTCTCGTGCCCCAGTCCTTGATGCCCTGCATCGACGCCTGCTCGAGTTTCAGCTCGCCGCGCTCGACCAGCAGCTTGCCGACCGACTGGTAGGGGTGGCCGTTGTGATCCGCATAGCCCACCCGCATGTGCGAGCCGTCGGGCAGTTCGATCCGCCCCGAGCCCTGGATCTGCAGGAAAAACAGGTCGACCGGGTCCTCGGCCCAGGCGATGGGCGTGCCCCTGAAGCCGTTGCCGCTGGACGTGCCTGCCTCGATCTCCTTGCGCGTGGCGTAGGGCACCAGCTTGTTGCCGACCAGCCGGCCGCGCAGGCGCAGGTTCTTCAATTCCGGATACAGGCTCGACAGGTCGACCGTGATGAGGTCGTCGGGCGCTGCATAGATGGGGAAGCGCGCCGCAGGCGTCCGCGCGCGGTCGCCTTTCAGCAGCGGTTCGTAATAGCCGGTCACCAGCCCTTCCACGCTGCCATCTTCCTGCGTGGCCTGGTAGGGCTGGAAGCGCTGCTCGAAAAAGGCGCGGACGGTCGCGTCGTCGGGTGCCTGGAGGCTGGCGGCCTCGGCGCAGACGGCCTGCCAGGCGGATCGCTTGCCCAGCGTGGAACAGCTCTGCAGGAAGGCACCCCAGGCTTCGCTGGTCGCGTCCAGCCGCCAGGCGGTCACGGCCGACCAGTCCACCGGCTTCAACGTCGGATAGCTCGCTGCCGGCGTCGGGATCGGGGCAGCGGGCGGTTGCGGAACAGGCGGCGCCGGCTGCGACACCGGGGGCGGTTTCGGCGTGGGCGCCGGTGTCGGCGGGGCGGGGGTGGGCACGCGGGTGGGCGCAGGCGGCTCCGACGGCGGGCGCACGGCACAGGCCGACAGGAACAGGGCGAACAGCCACGGGCTTGCGCGTAACAGCATCACGGGTGAAGATGATTCAATTGAATAACACGCAGCGAGTATAGCAATGCGGGGTCATGCCTGATGGAAAGCCAGGGACTGGGTTGGCTGCTGCTGGAGGCCGGGATCGCTCTGGGCCTGTTCGTCTTCATCGTCTGGTGGACGATGAAGAAGTGAATGGGGGTGAGTGGTGAGTGGTAAGTGGTTGCCCTCAACTACTCACCACTTTCCACTCACCCAGCAGAATCAATGCAGCACGCGCGGCATCGACAGGGTGAATACGGGAATTTCGGCGTCGAACTTGTTGCCGTCCTCGGCCACCATCTGGTAGCTGCCGCGCATGGTGCCGACCGGCGTCGCCATGGCCGTGCCGCTGGTGTATTCGAAGCTTTCGCCGGGCTGCAGCAGGGGCTGCTCGCCCACGACGCCGAGGCCCTTGACCTCCTGGGTGACGTCTTCGGCGTCGGTGATGATCCAGTGGCGCGAGATCAGCTGGGCGGCCACGGTCCCGGTGTTTGCGATCGTGATCGTATAGGCGAACACGTAGCGATCGGACGCGGGGTCGCTCTGCTCGGCCAGGTAAGCCGTGTTGACCTGGATGCTGATGTGGTACTTGTTGCCTTCTGCCACGGGATGTCTCGATGTCTCGATGGATGCAATTCGCCGAGTGTAACGCAATGAGGTGACCGCCTCCATCCTGTGCGGAACCGAAATCACCGGGCAGCCCGCCTGTCGTCCCATTACAGTCGCGCCCAGATGGGTGTTCCGGGTTAAAATGGCCGGGTTTTCCCAAAATTCCGGAGCTTCCCATGACGTATCGCATCGCACCGTCCATCCTGTCCGCCAACTTTGCCAAGCTGGGCGAGGAAGTCGACAACGTTCTCGCCGCTGGCGCCGACATCGTTCACTTCGACGTGATGGACAACCACTACGTCCCCAACCTGACCATCGGCCCGCTGGTCTGCGAAGCCCTGCGCAAGCATGGCGTGACCGCGCCGATCGACGTGCACCTGATGGTGAAGCCGGTCGACCGCATCATTCCCGACTTCGCCAAGGCGGGCGCCACCTACATCACCTTCCACCCCGAGGCGTCCGAGCACATCGACCGCACCATCGGCCTGATCAAGGACAGCGGCTGCAAGGCCGGCCTGGTGTTCAACCCGGCCACGCCGCTGGACGTGCTCGAGTACACGCTCGACAAGATCGACATGGTGCTGCTGATGTCGGTGAATCCCGGCTTCGGCGGCCAGAAGTTCATCCCCTACGTGCTCGACAAGGCGCGCAAGGTTCGCAAGATGATCGACGACCGCGGCCTGTCCGTAAACATCGAGATCGACGGTGGCGTTGGCCCCGCCAACATCGCCGAAGTGGCGCGCGCGGGCGTGGACACCTTCGTGGCCGGCTCGGCGATCTTCGGGGCTGCCAAGGACACCGACCCGCAGCGCTACAACAGCGTGATCGCGGCCATGCGCGGAGAACTGGCGAAGGTCTGATTTTTTGTGAGGCGTGAGGCGCGAGGCGTAAGGCGTCAGCCCGAGCCCACCTCACCCCTCACGCCTGACTCCTCACGAACACTATGAATTTCCCCCTCCCGATCAAGGCCGTCGTCATCGATCTCGACGGCACGCTGCTCCATACCGCGCCCGATCTCGCCCATGCCGCCGAACTGATGATGGCCGAGCTGGGGCGCCCCTGCCCCTCGCTGGAAACGATTTCCACCTACATCGGCAACGGCGTGTCCCGCCTGGTCAAGCGCGTGCTGACCGGCGAGATGGATGCCGAGCCGGACGAGGCGCTGTTCAAGCAGGCCATCGCCTCGTACCAGAAGCACTACGGCGCGCACGTGTCGCTGCATTCCCGTCCGTTCGACGGCGTGGTCGAAGGCCTCGACGCGTTCAAGGCGATGGGCGTGCACGTGGCCTGCATCACCAACAAGGCCGAAGCGTTCACGCATCCGCTGTTGAAGGACACCGGCCTGTTCGACTATTTCGAGCTGATCCTGTCCGGTGATTCGCTGCCCAGGCGCAAGCCCGATCCGCTGCCGCTGCTGCATGCCTGCGAAGTGTTCGGGATCAAGCCGGCCGAACTGCTGCTGATCGGCGATTCGCTCAACGATACCCAGGCCGCGCGTGCCGCCGGCTCGCCCGTGTTCTGCGTACCCTACGGCTACAACCGCGGCCGCCCGGTCAGCGAACTCGATCTGGATGCGGTCGTGCCGAGTCTGCTCGAAGCGAGCAAGCTCGTCTGCAAGGCGAGCTGACCATGGAGATGCCCGTGATGTCCAAGCGATGGTGAACCTGAAACGCGCGCTTCCACGTTTCATTTTCATCCTTCACTTTTCACGGAGTCGTCATGACTGAACAGGACTTTTTTGAACTGGCCCGACAGGGCTTCAACCGCATCCCGCTGGTGCGCGAACTGCCGGGCGACCTGGAAACGCCGTTGTCGGTGTACCTCAAGCTCGCCAACGCGCCCTACACCTATCTGCTCGAGTCGGTCGTGGGTGGCGAGCGCTTCGGCCGCTACTCCTTCATCGGCCTGCCGGCCCGCACCGTGATCCGCGTGCGCGCCCACCTGCTGACCGTCGAAACCGACGGCAAGGTGGTCGAGGAACACAGCCTGCCCGACCCGCTCGCGTTCGTCGCCGAATTCCAGACACGTTACAAGGCGGCGCCGGTGGCCGGCTTGCCGCGCTTCACCGGCGGACTCGCGGGCTATTTCGGCTACGACACGATCCGCTACATCGAGAAGCGGCTTGCCGACAAGCACAAGGATGACGTGCTCCACACACCCGACATTCTCCTGATGCTGACCGAGGAACTCGCGGTGTTCGACAACCTCGCGGGCAAGCTCTACCTGATTACGCACGCCGATCCGATGCAGGAAGACGCCTACGCGCAGGGGCATCTGCGCCTGGCCGAGCTGGCGAAGGGGCTGCTCGCGCCGGTGTCGTTGCCGGCCGAGCCGGTGACCGAGGCGGCCGAGCCGGCGTCCGAATTCGGCGAGACTGAGTTCAAGGCGGCGGTGCAGAAGGCCAAGGACTACATCGCGGCCGGAGACGTCATGCAGGTTGTGCTGAGCCAGCGCATGTCGCGCAAGTTCGAGTCGTCGCCGCTATCGCTGTATCGCGCGCTGCGCAGCCTCAATCCGTCGCCCTACATGTTCTTCTACGACCTCGGCGGCTTCCACGTCGTCGGC
>JBFHQA010000012.1:0-32165 GCA_041592455.1 Thiobacillus sp.
GCGTTCAGGATCCCACGGGTTGCGCACCACGCCGAAGTGGCTGGTCTCGTTCGACGAGCCCATGGCGAACTCGTCCATGTTGGTCTTGCCGAGACTCGGCATGCCGGCGGCCTTGAAGCGCTGGATCACGTGCGCGTCGTACGGCGCGACGAAGTTGTGCAGCATTTTCGAGCCGCAGGTGGTGAGCCAGCCGTCGGTGCAGAAGATGTCCTTGTGGGCCACGGGGATTCCAGTGAGCGGGCCGGCCGTGCCGGCGGCGATCAGCGCGTCGGCGGCGGCCGCTTCGGCCAGCGTCCGGGCGGGGTCGACCGTGATGAAGGCGTTGATCGAAGGGTTCAGCGCGGCGATGCGGTCGAGGTATTGCTGGGCGAGCTCGCGGCTCGACACCTGCTTCGCCGAGAGTTGCGCAGCGAGCGCGGAAAGGCTTGCGTCGGACATGGCTTACTCGATGACTTTGGGGACGAGGTAGAGACCGTTCTCGACGGCCGGGGCGACAGCCTGGAAGGCGGCGTGACGGTCGGATTCGGTCACGGCGTCTTCGCGCAGGCGCTGGTAGACCTCCTGCGCGTGAGCCATCGGTGCGATGTCGCGGGTATCCACGGCCTGCATCGTGGCGATCAGGTCGAAAATGGTATTGAGCTGGCCTTGCGTCGCCTCGGCCTGCGCATCGTCGATTTCGATGCGCGCAAGGCGGGCGATGCGCTTGACGTCGTCCTGGGAGAGGGACATGGAAGCACCTGGTGACTTACGGGAACGAAGCCCGTTAGGGTATCATAGCCCCCTTGTTTTTTCTGCCCTTTCGCCTGCCAGATGCGGGCGCTGACGCCACCATGTTCAAGTTCCTGACCAGTTATTTCTCGACCGACCTGGCGATCGACCTCGGCACCGCCAACACGCTGATCTACGTCCGGGACCGCGGCATCGTGCTGGACGAGCCGTCGGTGGTGTCGATCCGCACCGATGCGGCCATGGGCGGCAAGCGCATCGTGCAGGCCGTCGGCGCCGAAGCCAAGCAGATGCTGGGCCGCACGCCGGGCAACCTGCAGGCGATCCGGCCGATGAAGGACGGCGTCATCGCCGACTTCACCGTCACCGAGCAGATGCTCAAGTATTTCATCAAGAAGGTGCACGACACCCGAATGCTGCGCCCGAGCCCGCGCATCATCATCTGCGTGCCGTGCGGATCGACCCAGGTCGAGCGCCGCGCGATCCGCGAATCGGCGATCGGCGCCGGCGCGCGCCAGGTCTATCTGATCGAGGAGCCGATGGCAGCCGCGATCGGCGCCGGCATGCCGGTGGCCGAAGCGACCGGCTCGATGGTCGTCGACATCGGCGGCGGCACCACCGAGGTCGGCGTGATCTCGCTCGGCGGCGTGGTCTACGCCAACTCGGTGCGCGTCGGCGGCGACCGCATGGACGAGGCGATCATCAACTACATCCGCCGCAACTACGGCATGCTGATCGGCGAAGCCACGGCCGAGCAGATCAAGAAGAAAATGGGCTCGGCCTTCCCCGGCGCCGAGGTGCTGGAGATGGAGGTCAAGGGGCGCAGCCTCGCCGAGGGCGTGCCGCGCAGCTTCAACGTCTCGTCCAACGAGATCCTCGAAGCGTTGACCGAGCCGCTCAACGCCATCGTCAGCGCCGTCAAGCAGGCGCTCGAGCAGACCCCGCCCGAACTCGGCGCCGACATCGCCGAGAAGGGCATGGTGCTGACCGGCGGCGGCGCGCTCTTGCGCGACCTCGACCGTCTGCTGATGGAAGAAACCGGCCTGCCGGTCATCGTCGCCGACGACCCGCTGACCTGCGTGGTGCGCGGATCGGGTCGCGCGCTCGAGGAAATGGACAAGCTGGCATCGGTATTCACCAACGAGTGATCCATCGCGCGCGCGGCATCGCGGAGGCTCAATAGATGGCTGCGCCTGAACAACTCATGTTTGCCCGTCGGCTGGGACCGACGGCCCGGCTGCTGATCTGGCTGCTGGTCGGTGTCGCCTGCACGGTGGCCGACGCCCGCTATCATGCGCTCGAAGGCTTGCGCAGCGGGTTCTCGGTGTTGCTGCACCCGGTCAGGGAGGTGCTGCGTGCGCCAACCGACGTCGCCACGGAACTCAAGGGCTTCTTCGTCCGTCACAGGCTATTGCAGCAGGAACGCGATGTCTTGCTGGCCGAGCGGGCCCGCCTGAGCGTCAACGCGAACACCGCCAGGGAACTGGCCCGCGAAAATGCCGAGCTGCGAGCCCTGCTGGAGCTGAAGAACCGACCCGGCCAGCATGTGGTGAACGCCGCCCTGCTGTACAAGGGACACGACTGGTTCGCGCAGCGCATCATTCTTGACGAAGGCGCCCGGTCCGGCTTGCGGGGCGGCCTGCCTGTCGTGGATGCAAGCGGGCTGGTCGGCCAGATTCATCGGGTGTATCCAGGAACCAGCGAAGTCACCCTGGTGAGCAGCCCGAACCAGCTGACGCCGGTGTTTGTCGAGAGAACCGGCCAACGAGGCCTGGCCGCCGGCAACGGCCATGGCCGAATGGAGTTACGCTACATGCCGTCACAAACCGATATTCGTCCGGGCGATCGCCTGCTGACCTCGGGGATCGACAGGATCTATCCGGCCGGCATTCCGGTGGCGATGGTCAGCCGGGTCTCGCGTTCCCAGTCCAGCCCTTACCTGCGGGTCGAGTGCAAGCCCCTGGCGGGCCTCGACAAGTCGCATGCGGTGCTGGTGCTGATTGCCGAGCCGCAGGTCAGCAAGCCATGAATACCATGAGTCCCGGGAACCCCTCTGCCGGCAGCTGGCGCCGCATTCTCGGCACGCTCGGCCTGGCCTTTTTGCTGGAGCAGCTGCCCTGGGCAGGCTGGGCGCTGACGGTGCTGCCGGATTTCGTGCTCGTTGGCGTGTTGTTCTGGGTGTTGCATCAACCGGCGCGCATCGGTTTTGGCGCAGCCTTCTTCCTCGGATTGCTGGCCGATTTCCAGGATGGCGCGCTGTTCGGACAGCATGCCATTGCCTACGTGATCGGGGTCTACCTGGTGCTGTTCCTGCGCTTGCGCCTGCTGCAGTTCGACCCGTTCCGGCAGGCGGCCCAGCTGTTCCCGATTTTCGTGACGGTCCAGCTGACGGTCCTGCTGGTGGGCTGGCTGGCGGTGAACCCCCCGGGCAGCCTGACGATCCTGCTGCCGGTTCTGGGCAGCACGCTGCTGTGGTACCTGATCGCGTTGTCCACCCGCCTCTTGCACGGCAAGGGCCTGCAGGACCGGGCATGAGGCAGGTCACCCCGCTCAAGAACCTCGACCATGAACTGGCGTGTTTTCAGCGGCGGCTGAAGATCGGCGGGGTGTTCGTTGCGCTGCTTGCGACAGTGTTGCTGGGGCGGGCTTTCTTCCTGCAGGTGGTCCAGCACGAACACTATATCCAGCGTGCTGAAAGCAACCGCATTTCGCTGGTGCCAACGGCCCCCAATCGCGGTCTGATACTCGACCGGCAGGGCCGCATCCTGGCCGAGAACTATTCGGCCTATACGCTGGAAATCACCCGCGCCGACATGTCGAGCCTCGAACAGACGCTGCTCGAACTGGGCAAGCTGATCGAAATCACGCCCGGCCAGTTGCGGCGGTTCAAGCGGCTGCTGGGCGAGTCCCATGAATTCGAGACCGTGCCGCTGAAAAGCAAGCTGACCGACGAGGAAGTGGCGATCATCGCGGCCAACCGCTATCGGCTGCCGGGCGTCGAGGTCAAGGCGCGGCTGTTCCGCAATTACCAGGCCGGACCGGGCATGGCGCACGTGGTGGGCTTCATCGGCCGCATCAACGACCGCGACCTCAGGCAGTTGCGCGAAGACGCGCGCGAGCAGAACTACAAGGGCAGTGTGCATATCGGCAAGACCGGTCTCGAGCAAAGCTACGAAACCCTGCTGCATGGCCGCACCGGCTTCGACCAGATGGAGACCGATTCCAGCGGCCGGGCCGTGCGCATGCTGTCGCGGATCCCGCCGGTGCCGGGCAAGGACCTGCGGCTGCATCTCGACCTTGAATTGCAGGCCGTGGCCGAGCACATGTTCGGCGATTACCTGGGTGGGTTGGTCGCGCTGGATCCTCGCACGGGCGGCGTGCTCGCGCTGGTCAGCAAGCCCGGCTTCGATCCCAACCTGTTCGTCGATGGCATCGACCCCGAAACCTGGAAGGAACTGAACGAGTCCCCTGACCGTCCGATGGTGAACCGCGTGCTGCGAGGCATCTATCCGCCAGGCTCGACGATCAAGCCGCTGATGGCGCTGGCCGGGCTGGAACTGGGGGTCAGAAAGCCGTCCGACAGCTTTGTCGATCCAGGCTATTACAGCCTGCCCAACAGCCGGCATCAGTTTCGCGACTGGAAGCGGGAGGGGCATGGCATCGTCGACCTGCGCCGTTCCATTTCCCAGTCCTGCGACACCTACTATTATCGACTGGCAGTCGACATGGGCATCGATCGCATGCATGACTATCTGGCCAAGTTTGGTCTTGGCGACAAGACCGGCATCGACCTTAAGGGCGAATCGTCCGGGCTGCTGCCGTCGCGCGAGTGGAAGCAGCGACGCTGGAAGAAGCCCTGGTATCCCGGGGAGACGGTGATCGCAGGCATTGGCCAGGGCTACCATCTGACCACGCCGCTGCAGTTGGCCGCGGCTACGGCCATGCTGGCCAACGGCGGCAAGCAGATCGAACCGCGCCTGGTCGAGGCGGTGCGTGATCCGCTGAGTCATGTCTGGCAGCCGCAGGCCGCCGTGGTGCGTGGCCAGGTGGCAATCACGCCGGCGCATCTCGACCTGGTGCGCGAAGGCATGATGGACGTGATGCGTCCGGGCGGTACCGCTGCCGGGTCGGCGGCCGGCGCCGCCTACACGATCGCGGGCAAGACCGGGACCGCCCAGGTGGTGGGGATCAAGCAGGGCGCGCGCTACGATGCCAGCCGGCTGGCCAAGCGGCATCAGGACCATGCGCTGTTCGTGGCCTACGCGCCCACCGAGAACCCCACGATCGTGGTGGCCGTGATGGTGGAGAACGGCGGATCGGGCAGCGGCACGGCCGCCCCCATCGCGCGCGCAGTGTTCGACTATTACCTGACGGGCAAGCGGCCCGCCGCAATGAAGCTGGAGGGAAGCGATGCCCCAGAGTAAGCACTGGCTGGTTCGCCGATTGAGCCACCTGGACGGTATTCTCCTGATACTGGTGCTGCTGGTGCTGGGCATCAGCCTGGCTGTCGTGGCAAGCGCCTCGGGACAAAGCACGGCCCGCATCAGCGGCCACCTGGTCAACATGGGCCTGGCGCTGCTGGTCATGGTGATCATGGCCAACATCCCGCCGCACCTGTTGTCCAAGGTTGGCCCGCCGCTCTATGTAGTGGGCGTGCTACTGCTGATCGGCGTGGCCCTGTTCGGCGAAATCCGCAATGGTTCGCGGCGCTGGCTGAACCTGGGCTTCATGGCGTTCCAGCCTTCCGAACTGCTGAAGCTGGCGTTGCCCTTGATGCTCGCCTGGTACTTCCAGAATCACGAGGCTGTGCTGCGCGCCAAGCATTACGTGGTGGGCGGTGTCCTGCTGCTGATCCCGTTCCTGCTGATCCTGCGCCAGCCCGACCTGGGCACTGCGCTGATGATCGGGGCTTCTGGCTTCTACCTGCTGTTTTTCGCGGGCCTGTCGTGGACCGTCATACTCGGAGGTGGCGCACTGGCCGCGGCCAGCCTGCCGGTGGTGTGGGGGTTGATGCACGATTACCAGCAGCGTCGGGTGCTGACGCTGCTCGATCCTTCGGCCGACCCGCTGGGGGCGGGATATCACATCATCCAGTCGACCATCGCGATCGGGTCGGGCGGGCTGTTCGGCAAGGGGTGGATGCAGGGCACGCAGAACCAGCTCGATTTCATTCCGGAGCGCACCACCGATTTCGTGTTTGCCGTTTTCGGCGAGGAATTCGGTTATCTGGGGACGATCCTACTCGTGGGCCTGTACATTGCCATCGCCGTGCGCGGTCTTGCGATTGCCTCGCGCGCGCCCACCCTGTTCGGACGGCTGATGGCGGCCACGCTGAGCCTGAACCTGTTCACCTATGTGTTCGTCAATATGGGCATGGTGTCCGGCATTCTGCCGGTGGTCGGCGTCCCGCTGCCGTTGATGAGCTACGGCGGCACTGCGCTCATCACGCTATTGCTGGGCGTGGGTATCCTGATGAGCGTGGCCACCCACCGACAACTCAACAAAACCTGACGCGATAAAATACTCCCATGAAGACACTCCTGATTCTGGGCGCATCGTTGACTGCCCTTGCACTGGCGGGGTGCAGCAGCAGCCCTTCCGCCCATGCCCGCGGCGCATCCACCGTCACGGCCAGCAAAGGCGGCTACTACCTGGATGACGGCCCCGAGGCCAATCCGCCCGCCAACCTGGATTCGGTGCCCGACGCGGTGCCGCGCCGCGAGCCCCTGCATCGGTTCGCCAACCGCACCTATGTTGCGCTCGGCAACACCTACACGCCGCATACCGAATATCGCCCGTATAACGAGGAAGGGATCGCGTCGTGGTATGGCCGCCGCTTCCATGGCAAGAAAACCTCGTCCGGCGAGCTCTACGACATGTATGCCATGACGGCGGCCCATCCCACGCTTCCCATCCCCAGCTATGCGCGCGTGACGGCGCTGAAGAACGGCCGCTCGGTCGTCGTGCGCATCAATGATCGTGGCCCGTTTCACAGCAACCGGCTGATCGATCTGTCCTACACTGCAGCGCACAAGCTGGGCTATCTGGGGCAGGGGAGCACGCGGGTCCGGGTGGAAAGCATCGACCCAGCTGCGTCCGGCATCGAGGATGAAGCCGTGCGCGATGGCCTGTATCTCCAGGTGGGCGCCTTCGGCCAGCCCGAGAATGCGCAGAAGCTCCTGCAGCGGGTGCAGTCCGAACTCGCCCTCGATACCGCACGCGCCAGGGTCGTCCTGATCGGCACCCTGCACCGCGTGCAGATCGGGCCCTATGCCAACGAGGACGAGGCGCAAGTCGATCGTGCCCGGGTTAGGGAACGCCTCGACATGAAAGCCGTCATCGTCAGACGTGAAAGACGGGAAGAATCATGAAAATTGTCGTGTTGTTGCTTGCCCTGTTGCTGTCGAGTCCCGCGTGGGCCGAGGTCACCGGTGTGTCCTCGCGCGCATGGATCCTGATCGACCAGGCCAGTGGCCGCGAACTGGCCTCGCATCAGGCGGACCTGCCGCTGGCGCCGGCCTCGCTGACCCAGTTGATGACGGCCTACGTGCTGCTGGGCGACGTGAAAAAGAACAAGCTGAGCCTGGGCGAGACGCTCACCGTGCCTGAAGCCGCCACGCAGGTCGATGGCGCACGGGTTTTCCTCAAGGCAGGCGACAAGGTCAGCGCCGATACGCTGCTGCAGGCCATGCTCCTGCATTCAGCGAGCGACGCGACGCTGACGCTGGTGCTGGCGACCGATGGCTCAGAAGCCGAGTTCGTCGCGCGCATGAACCGCGAGGCCCGCCGGCTGGGCATGAGCAAGACGCGCTTCATGAACGCGACCGGCCTGACCGAGCCAGGCCACGAAACCAGTGCGCGCGACCTGGCCCTGCTCGGTCGTGCCCTGATGCGCGATTTCAAGGAACGCCTCGCCTTCTTCAACCAGAAGGAACTGTCGTTCAAGGGCATTACCTATTACAACGGCAACCGCTTGCTGTGGCGCGACGGCACCGTCAATGGCCTCAAGGCCGGGCGCACCGCGCAGGCTGGCTACTGCCTGGCGGCCTCGGCGCAGCGCGACAGCCAGCGTCGCATCGCGGTCGTGCTCGGCGCGCGCTCCGACCTGCAACGCTCGCAGGAAGGCCTGAAACTGCTGAATTACGGCTTCGAGCATTTCGACAGCGTGCGGCTCTATCGCGCCAGGCAACCCGTCAAGGTCGCCTCGCTGTATCGCGGCTCCCGTTCTTCGGTAAACATGGGCTTCGAGCAGGATTTCTACCTGCTGGCCCCGCGCGGCAGCACCAGCCGCGTCAAGGCCCAGATCATCACCCAGCAGCCGATCATCGCCCCGGTCAACCGGGGGCAGCGCATGGGCACGCTCCGCCTGACGCTCGATGGCAAGCCGCTCGGAGACTATCCGCTGGTCGCGCTGCACGATGTGGGCGTGGCGGGCATCCTGGGACGCGGCTGGGACACGATCCGCCTGTTCTTCAGTCGATGAGCGCTTATCTGAACGGCCAGTTCATGCCGCTCGCCGAGGCCAGGGTTCCGGTCCTCGACCGCGGCTTCGTGTTCGGCGATGGCGTCTACGAACTGGTGCCGGTGTATTCGGGCCGGCCCTTCCGGCTGGACGATCATCTGCGCCGCCTGCAGGCCAGCCTCGACGCGATTCGCCTGCCCAACCCTCACGACCTCGAAAAATGGCGGTCGCTGATCCTGCAATTGATCGACTTGCAGGAGTTTCACGACCAGTCCGTCTATATCCAGGTCACGCGGGGCGTGGCGCCGCGCGATCACGCCTTCCCTCAAGGCGTGCCGCCAACGGTCTTCATGTATGCGCAACCGCTGGTGACGGCTTCGCCGGAACTTAAGCGAACCGGCGTGTGCGCGGTAACCGCCATCGACAACCGCTGGCAGCGCTGCAACATCAAGGCGATCTCGCTGCTGGCCAACATCCTGCTGCGGCAGCAGGCGATCGACGCCGGGTGTGCGGAAACCGTGCTGTTGCGGGAGGGTTTTCTGACTGAAGGCACGGCGAGCAACATCTTCGTGGTGAAAGACAACGTGTTGATGGCGCCGCCGCCATCCAGCCACATGTTGACCGGCATCACCTACGACGTGGTGTTCGAACTGGCCGCCGCGAACGGGATTTCGCATCAGGTCCGCGCGATCAGCGAGGAGGAAGTGCGCAATGCCGACGAACTCTGGATGACCTCCTCCACCAAGGAGATCATGGCCATCGTCAAGCTGGACGGGGGGGCGATCGGGACCGGCGTGCCGGGACCGCTGGCGCAGCGGATGGACGCACTCTACCAAACATTCAAACAACAGGTCATGCGCGCATGAGTGAAGAAGACACCCTGCTGAAATTCCCCACCGATTTTCCGATCAAGATCATGGGCGAGCGGCGCGACGACTTCGCGCAGACCATGGTCGAACTGGTGCAGCGCCACGCCCCCGACTTCAAGGCCGAAACCGTCGAAATGCGCGCCTCCAGCAGCGGCAACTACTTGTCGGTGACCTGCGTCGTGCGCGCCACGTCCAAGGCGCAGCTCGACAACCTGTATCGCGAGATCACGTCCCACCCCTGGGTGAAGATGGCATTGTGAAGAACGTGAGGGGTGAGGGGTGAGGGGGGAGGCGTTAGTGCGCAGTCTGGGGCGGGTCGAGTACGAGCCGACCTGGCGCGCGATGCAGGCCTTCACCGCGCAGCGCGGCCCCGATACGCCCGACGAGCTCTGGATGCTCGAGCACCCGCCGGTCTATACCCAGGGCCAGGCGGGCAAGCCCGAACACCTGATCGCCGCGACATCGATCCTCGTGGTCCCGATCGACCGCGGCGGCCAGATCACCTATCACGGCCCCGGGCAGGTGGTAGCCTATGTGCTGGTCGACCTGCGGCGGCGCGGCTACGGCATCCGCGAACTGGTCAGCCGCATGGAGCAGGCGGTCATCGACCTGCTGGCGGCCGAAGGCGTGGCGGCGAACCGGCGGGAAGGTGCGCCCGGCGTATACGTCGGCGAAGCCAAGATTGCTGCGCTGGGATTGCGCGTCAAGCACGGATGCACCTACCATGGGCTGGCATTCAACGTGGACATGGACCTGGGCCCGTTCGCGGCGATCAACCCCTGCGGCTACGCCGGCATGGCGGTCACGCAGTGCCGCGACCTCGGCGTCCGCACACCCTTGCCGGCGCTGGAGCAGGCGCTGGCGCGCGCCCTGCTGGACGCGATCTATTCTTGACTGATTTGGTCGGATATTAGTATTCTTGCACCTTCTAATGGAGTTCCCCATGAGCACAGACACCCTGCCGTCCGATCCCAAGCTGCTGATGCGCTCGATCATCCAGCGCATCGCTACGGGCCCCGATTTGTCCAAGGACATCAGCCGCATCGAGGCGCACCTGGGCACCAAGGCCATCATCGACAACGTCATCGATCCGGTGCAAGTGGGCATTTACTTCATTGCCCTGCGCATGAAGCGTGAAACGCAGGACGAGAACCGCGGCGTGCTCGACGCCGTGCTCGAGACCACGCGGCGCGTCACCGCCGACGTCGACGAGGTGGTCGATATCGGCGACCCCTACGACGGCTATACGCGCTGCCTGCCGGCCGCGCCCTTCCTCGGTCCGCTGCTGGCCGAACTGGGCGTCCACGTCGTCAGCCACGGCCTCGACAAGGTCGGCCCCAAGTACGGCGTCACCGTGCGCCACGTGCTCGAAGCCGCCGGCGTGCCGGTGAACCTGACGCCGGCCGAGGCCGCCGCGCGGTTGGCCGATCCGGCGCTGGGCTGGAGCTACGTCGACCAGGCGCAGTCGAATCCCGGCATGCACAACCTCATTCCGCTGCGCACGCAGATGATCAAGCGCCAGGTACTGACCACGGTCGAAGTGCTGTCCAAGCCGATCACGGGCAAAAACAAGACCCACTTCGTCACCGGCTACGTGCACAAGCCCTATCCGCCGGTATACGCCGACCTCGCGCGCGAGGCCGGCTTCGATACCGCCTGCATCGTGCGCGGCGTCGAGGGCGGCGTGATTCCCTCGCTGCGCCAGACCGGCAAATACTTCCACTACCACGACAAGGGCGCCGAGATCGAAGCAACCATCGACCCGGTGGCGCTCGGCATCGACCAGCCCGTGCGCGCGGTGCCGCTGCCCGGCAGCGTGGCCACCGAAGAGGGCGCGGACGAAATCGTCGCCGCCATCGACGTCAAGGCGACGGCGCATGCCGCCGCCGAGGCCGGCATCCTGGCGCTCAAGGGCGACAAGGGCGCGACCTACGATTCGCTGGTGCTGGCCGGATCGATCATCCTGCACCATGTCGGCAAGGCGTCCAGCGTCGAGGACGCCGCCCGCCAGATTCGTGCCGTGCTCGATTCCGGCAAGGCCGTGGCAAGGGTCAAGTGATGAGCGAATACGTGGCGATCGCGGACGCGAACGAACTCAAGCCCGCGCAGATGAAGCGCGTCGTCGTCGACGGCAAGCGGCTGCTGCTGTGCAATGCCAACGGCACTCACTACGTCGTCGACGAAATGTGCAGCCACGAGGATTACTCGCTCTATCTGGGCTGCATCAAGGACGGCAAGATCAAGTGCTCGCTGCACGGCAGCTACTTCGACCTGACCACCGGGCAGCCCACCTGCGATCCGGCCGACGAGCCGATCAGGACCTATCCGGTGAAAGTGGAAGCCGGACAGGTCTGGGTGCAGGTCTGATTCGTCCAGTGCCAGCCCGGCCACCGGCAGGTCTGGCACACCGATAGTCTAGAATTCCGATTCCCCGTCGCACCGGATCCATCATGGCAGACCCCATCCAGCATAAAGGCGCAGCCAAAACGGCGCGCATCCCGATCAAGATCGTGCCGCAACCGCGCATGCGCCTGCCGTCGTGGATTCGCGCGAAGTCGCCCAACGTGCCGAACGTGGGCCGCCTCAAGGGCATCCTGCGCGATGCCAAGCTGCACACCGTGTGCGAGGAGGCCTCGTGTCCGAACCTGGGCGAGTGCTTCGGCCACGGCACCGCCACCTTCATGATTCTGGGTGATCTCTGCACGCGGCGCTGCCCGTTCTGCGATGTCGGCCACGGCACCCCGCTGCCGCCCGATGCCGACGAGCCGCGCCACCTCGCCGAGACCATCGCGCTGATGGCGTTGAAATATGTCGTCATCACCAGCGTCGACCGCGATGATCTCAGGGACGGCGGCGCCGCGCATTTCGCGCAGTGCATCGCCGCGGTGCGCGAGCAGTCGCCGGCCACGCGGATCGAGATCCTGACCCCGGATTTCCGCGGCCGTCTCGACAAGGCGCTGGATCAGCTGGCCGTCGCGCCGCCCGACGTCATGAACCACAACCTCGAAACCGTGCCGCGCCTGTACAAGGCCGCGCGCCCCGGCGCCGACTACGCGCATTCGCTCAAGCTGCTCAAGGATTTCAAGGCGCGCCATCCCGAGATTCCCACCAAGTCGGGCCTGATGCTGGGCCTGGGCGAGGAAGACGACGAGATCCTGCAGGTGATGCGCGACCTGCGCGCGCACGACGTCGACATGCTGACGCTGGGCCAGTATCTGCAGCCTTCGCAGCATCACCTGCCGGTGCTGCGCTTCGTCACGCCGGAACGCTTCGCGCAGTTCGAGCAGGAGGCGCTGGCGATGGGCTTCAAGCACGCCGCCTGCGGCCCGATGGTGCGCTCGAGCTATCACGCCGACCAGCAGGCGGCGGGCGTCTAGGACCGCTTACTTCAGCAGGCGTCGCCGCGTCAGTTCCAGCGCGACGACATAGCCCAGGCTGCCGTAGGCAATCAGCGCGGCCACATGCAGCGCGATGTGGTCGGGCACCGTGCCGACGACCAGCGGGCGGGCGAGGTCGATCGCGTGCGTGAGCGGCAGCCAGGCGGACACCGCCTGCATGAAGTCCGGCAGTTGCGACACCGGGAAGAACACGCCGCACAGCAGCACCATCGGCGTGATCACCAGCGTGAAGTAATACAGGAAAAAGTCGTAGCTCGGCGATACGGCGTTCATCACCAGCCCCAGGCCGCCGAAGCAGAAACCGACCAGCGCCACCACCGGGATGATCCACAGCGTCATCCAGAAATTCCCGAACAGCCCCAGCCCCCAGATCACCGCCAGGATCGCCAACCCGGACAGCAGGCTCTTCGACACCGCCCAGGTCAGTTCGCCCATCATCACGTCGTCGAGCGTGAGCGGGGCGTTGAGGATGGCGTCCCAGGTGCGTTGCACGTGCATGCGCGAAAAGCTCGAATACAGCACCTCGAACGTCGCGGCGTTCATCGTGCTGTAGGCTACGGTTCCCGCCGCGAGGAAGGTGATGTAGGGCATGCCGCCGACATCGGGCAGCAGGCTGCCGAGGCCGTATCCCAGGCCGAGCATGTACAGCATCGGGTCGGCAAGGTTGCCGAGGATGGCCGGGATGGCGAGTTTTTTCCAGACCAGGTAATTGCGGTGCCACACCGGGATGAAGCGCCACGACAGTCTGGGGAGGCGAAGAAACTCAATCACGGAGGTCGCGTCCTGTGAGCTTGAGGAACACGTCCTCGAGGTTGGAGGGGCGATGCAGGTAGCGCAGAGACGGCGCGTTTTTCAGGGCCTCGATCACGGTGTCTGCGCTGCCGGTATAGCAGAACAGGGTTTCGCCGACAGTCTCGAATCGCTGGCACAGCTTCGGCGCGTGCTGTTGCGTCCATTCGGCCAGGCCTTCGCCAAACACCTCGACCACGGCCGGCTCGATATGCGATTCGATCAGCGAACGGGGGGCGCCTTCCACCACGACGCGCCCGTGATCGAGGATCGCGAGCCGGTCGGTGAGACGCTCGGCCTCGTCCATGAAGTGGGTCGTCAGGACGATGGTCTTGCCTGCGGCGATCAGGCGCCGCAGGCCCTGCCAGATCAGGTGGCGCGCCTGCGGGTCGAGCCCGGTGGTGGGCTCGTCGAGAAACAGGATGTCGGGATCGTGCACCAGGGCCCGCGCCAGCGTCAGCCGACGCTTCATTCCGCCCGACAGCTGGGCGATCTGGGCATCCGCCTTGCTGGCGAGTCCCGAAAAATCCAGCAGCATCGGGACACGCGCCGCGATGGCCGACCGACTCATGCCGAAGTAGCGGCCATAGGCGAACAGGTTCTCGCGCACGCTGAAGTCGGGGTCGAGGTTGTCCATCTGCGGCACCACGCCGATCTTCATCCGCGCTTCGCGCGCGTGCTTCGGCACCTCGATGCCGGCCAGTTCGATGCTGCCCGCATCGGGCGCGATCAGGCCCAGCAGCAATCGCAGCGTGGTGGTCTTGCCCGCGCCGTTGGGTCCGAGCAGGCCGAAGCATTCGCCGCGGCGGACATTCAGGTCGAGGCCGCGCACGACCTCGGTGCCGCCGTATTGCTTGCAGAGTCCCCGTACCGTCAGCACGGGCAGGCCTCCGTGAAAGCGTGCTTCAATTCCTTGAGCTTGCCGTGGAAAAAATGGCCGGCTTCGGGAATGACTTTCTGATCGAGCTGCTGCTGATCCGACCAGATCTGAATGGCCGCAGGCGGAATCAGTTCGTCGGCATCGCCGTAGATCACGACGGTGTCGGACGGGACCGGATCGAACTCGTACATCGTGACCGCCGGCGCGACCAGGATCAGGCGGCGCGCATCGAGCTGCTGCCGCAGCCGGTGCTGGACGAAGGCACCGAAGGAAAATCCAGCCAATACCCAGGGCAGGCCGGGGTAGCTGGCCTCGACAAAGCGGGCCACGGCGAGCAGGTCTTCGGTTTCGCCAAGGCCGGCGTCGAATTCGCCGTCGCTCATGCCGACGCCGCGAAAGTTCGGGCGCACGCTGACCCAGCCGGCTTCGTTGGCGGCCTTGGCCAGCGTGGTGACCACCTTGTTGTCCATGCTGCCGCCATGCAGGGGGTGCGGGTGCGCCACCAGCAGCAGGCCGCGGCGGTCGGTTTCAGGGTCGTCGATCACGGTTTCCAGCTTGCCTGCCGGCACCGGGATCCTCAGCCTGTAGCGCTTCATGCCGGTCGCGAGACTGGGCAGCATCACTTCAACTGCAGGCGCTCGACGATACGCCCCTGCTTGAGATGGACCTCGAAAATCTCGTCGATGTCGGACTCGTCGACATAGGTGTACCAGGTGCCTTCCGGGTAGACCACCAGCAGGGGGCCTTCGTCGCAGCGGTCCAGGCAGCCGGCGCTGTTGATGCGGCACTTGCCTTCGCCG
This sequence comes from Thiobacillus sp., assembly GCA_041592455.1. Lineage (GTDB taxonomy): Bacteria > Pseudomonadota > Gammaproteobacteria > Burkholderiales > Thiobacillaceae > Thiobacillus. The sequence continues at coordinate 14,925 of JBFHQA010000012.1, forward strand.
TTGAGATTGGCCTGCTTGATCTTCTTTTTCAGGTAGTCGCGCATCTGCTGGCCGCCAGCGGCACCGCAACACTTGGCACCGTCGTCGCGCTGGTTGGTGCAGAAAAACACATGGTGCTTGAAATAGGGGTCAGTCATGGAGCTTGTCTTGAGAAGGGGTCAGGGCCGAGTATTTAAGCGCGTTGCCGTGCGCCTTGTCGACCGGATATTTTCGCTCATTGATCGCCAGCTTGTCGGAGGCGGCCTGCAGCATGTCGATGTCCAGCACGTCGGCCAGCCGGGTCAGGTAGATCAGCACGTCGGCGATTTCCTGGCGCACGGCTTCATGCTGCGCGGCGTCCAGGTGCAGGCTCTGCTCGGCTGTCAGCCACTGGAAGGGCTCCACCAGCTCGGAGGCTTCGACGCTGAGCGCCATGACCAGGTTTTTCGGGGTGTGGTAGCGGTCCCAGGCGCGCGCATGCGCAAACGCGCGGATGCGTGCCTGCAGGGCCTCAAGGCTGTCGATTTCAGGGCTCGTCATGACGGGAATGATACCCTGTGAAGTGTCGGCCTTACGACAGGGGCGCCGATCGCTCGACGCTCTGGACTCGCTGGACAGGGAAATCTTGTCATATCATGGTTGTATGCAAGGGCGAAATGCGCTGGCGTGCGCCTTGCTTCCAGATGACGGAGATGAAATAAGCTTTAGGTATGCGCTCAGGCATAATGGCCTGGAATGAACAGATCAATAAGGGAGGGTGGACATGTTTAAGATCAATCAGCACTTTGCTCGCGTCAGTTTGATATTGGCCGTAGCCGCAATGGCGGGCTGCTCGAACACGCCGACGTATCCTCCCGCGCCGGCGCAAACCGGCAGCTATGACTGGAACTATCTGGTCGGGCCGGGCGATTCGGTACAGGTGTTCGTCTGGCGCAATCCCGAAGTCTCGGGAAGCTTCCCGGTGCGGCCCGACGGCAAGATGACCATGAACCTGGTCGAGGATATCCAGGCTTCGGGCAAGACGCCCACGCAGCTGGCGCGCGACATCGAGAAAACCCTGTCCAAATACATCCAGGAGCCCATCGTCACGGTCATCGTGGCGGGCGGCATCGGTCCCTTCGACCAGCAGATCCGCGTGGTGGGCGAGGCTGCCAAGCCCCAGGCGCTCAATTACCGTGAAAAAATGAGCCTCGTCGACCTGATGATCCAGGTAGGCGGCCTGACCGACTTCGCCGCAGGCAACAAGGCCTACATCCTGCGCAACGTGGATGGCAAGCAGACCCAGCTGGGCGTGCGCCTGGACGACCTGCTGAAAGCCGGCGACATCACGGCCAACGTCGACATGCGCCCCGGCGACGTGCTGGTGGTGCCTGAGAGCCTGTTCTAAGAGGGATGGCGCCGCGTCCTGCGGCGTGTTTGGATGGAGCGGCCGCGTGCAGCGGCGCTCGTTGACGGAATAAGCGCATGGATCAAGTGCTTCAACAAATACTGGGGTATGCCAAGGCGGCCTGGCGTCGTCGATGGTGGGGGGTGGCAGCAGCCTGGCTGGTCTGCATCGTCGGCTGGACCTGGGTTCTGATGCTGCCGGATCGCTACGAGGCCTCGGCGCGCGTCTACGTGGATACGCAGACCCTGCTCAAGCCCCTGCTGTCCGGGCTGGCGGTCGAGCCCAACGTCGAGCAGCAGATCAAGCTGATGACGCGCCAGCTGGTCAGCCGGCCGACGCTGGAAAAGGTCGCCCGCATGACCGACCTGGACGTCAAGGCCAAGACGCCGGAGCAGACCGAGGGGATGCTGAACAGCCTGGCCGGCAAGATATCGATTGCCGACGCCGGGCGGGAAAATCTCTACACGATCAGCTACCAGGACGCCAATGCCGATCTCGCCAAGAAGGTCGTGCAGTCCCTGCTGACCATCTTCGTTGAAAGCAGCCTGGGCAAGACCCGCCAGGACATTTCCAGTTCGCAGCGCTTCATCGAGGAACAACTTCAGCAGTACCAGCAGAAGCTGACCGACGCGGAAAACGCGCTCAAGGAATTCAAGCAGAAGCACATCGGCATGATGCCGGGGCAAGGCGGCGACTACTACGCCAAGCTGGCCGAAACCTCGGCCCAGCTGCGGCAGGCGCAACTGGACCAGCAGGAAGCGATCAACCGCCGCAACCAGCTCAAGCGCCAGCTGGCCGACGAAGAGCCCGAGCTGAGCGCGGCGGCCGCGGCTGCACCGGTGAACAGCGAAATCGATGGCCGCATCCAGGCGCTGCAGAAGCAGATGGATCAGCTGCGGCTTCAGTACACCGACCTGCATCCGGACATCCAGGCGACCAAGCGCCTGATCGACAAGCTCGAAGCGCAGAAGAAGATCGAGCTGGCCGAACGCAAGAAGGATCCTGCCGGTTCCAAGATCCAGAATCCTGTCTACCAGCAGTTGACCATTGCGATTGCCGAAGCGGATGCCAACGTGTCGTCGCTGGGCGCACGCGTGTCCGAATATCAGAACCGCTTCGCGCAGCTGCGCAACGCGTCGAACATGATCCCGCAGGTGGAGCAGGAATATACCCAGCTGACCCGGGATTACGACGTGTATCGCCAGAACTACGACGCGCTGCTGAAGCGCCGCGAATCCGTCACCATGTCGGGCGAAGTGGAGAGCAAGACCGACACCGTCGATTTCCGCGTGATCGATCCGCCGTTCGTCCCGAGCCAGCCTGCGTGGCCCAACCGGCCGCTTTTCCTGTCGCTGGTCACGCTGGGTGGCCTGGCTGCGGGCATCGCCGTGGCGTTCCTGTTGAGCCAGCTGCGCCGGACGGTCACCGATCGCCGGGCCCTGCGCGAACTCACCGGCTTGCCGCTGCTGGGTGCGGTATCGCGGGTCGAGACCAATGAAACCCTGCGTCGCAAGCGCAAGGGCCTGTTGACCTATCTGGCGGCCCTCGGCGGCCTGATCGCCGCGTATGGCGGCGTGATGGTCGTGCAAATGGTCATGTCGCGAGCAGGCTAGGAGAGTCCATGAGCATCATTGAAAAAGCAGCGGGAAAAATCGGCACGGGCGCGCCCCGTCCGCCCGGGCAGGGGGGCGGCAACGACCCGGAGCGTGACGCCAGCCTGATCGAAAACGCCCTCAACAAGCAGCGGGAGTCCCGGCAATCGACGCCTTTTGTCGCAACCCCGGTCGAGCCGGTGTTCAGTTCGCCTGACGAAGAGGTGCTGGAAGGCAACAGCCAGGTCCAGTCGATCAACCTGGCGCGCCTGCATCGCATGGGCGTGGTGTCGCCGGACGCCGAAAAGAGCCAGATCGCCGAAGAGTTCCGCATCATCAAGCGGCCGCTGATCGCCAATGCCTTCGGCCAGGGCACCGCGCGCATCAAGAACGGCAACCTCATCATGGTCACCAGTTCGCTGCCGGGCGAGGGCAAGAGCTTCTGCGCCATCAATCTGGCCATCTCGATGGCGATGGAAATGGACCGCACCGTGCTGCTGGTCGATGCCGACGTCGCCAAGCCGCGCGTCCCCGAATATCTGGGCATCCATGCCGACAAGGGACTGCTGGATGTTCTCCAGGACAAGGACCTGAAATTGTCCGACGTGCTGATTCGCACCGATATCGCCAAGCTCACCGTGTTGCCGGCAGGGCGCACCTACAAGCGGGCGACCGAACTGCTGGCGAGCGCGGCCATGACGCGTCTGGTCGAGGACATCGGCAACCGCTATCCCGATCGCATCATCCTGTTCGATTCCCCACCCTTGCTGGCGACCAGCGAATCGAGCGTGCTGGCGACGCACATGGGCCAGATCGTCATGGTCGTGGAAGCGGAGCGCACCTCGCAGGAGGCCGTGCGCGAAGCGCTCAGCCACATCCAGTCCTGCGAAGTCGTCGGCATGTTGCTGAACAAAACCACCCCGACGCCGGGGGCAGATTACTACTATGGTTACTATGGCAGTTACGGAAAATAAGCCTCGCCCCGGCAGCATGAAATGCACGCTGCGCCGTCAAACGTCCCTGGCGAGTGCGATTTCCGTGCTCCTTGCCACGCATGCCCTCTCGGCGCAGGCTGTGGACTGGCGGTTCGAGCCGAGCGTCGGCGCTTCGGCCACCTACACGGACAATGCCAACCAGAGCGAGAACAATCCGGAAGACGCGCTGGTCTTGACCGTCCAGCCGGGATTCAGCCTGATCTCGCAGGGATCCAGGCGCGTCCAGGCCAGCCTCAACTACAACCTGACGGGAGTCGCGCGTTTCAGCGAGGACAACAGCACCGACGCCTTCCATAACCTGGGGGCGGTCGGCAAGGCCGAGCTGGTCGAGGATTTCCTGTTCGTGGACGGCACGGCCAGTGTGTCGCAAAACCTGATTTCACTGGTGGGATCGCCGGCCGACGCCACCGTCAACAGTTCCAACCGTGCGACCACCGGCGTCTATTCGATCAGTCCCTATGTGGTGAAGCGCCTGGGCACCTTTGCGACCGCGCAGGCCCGCTACACTACCGGTGGCGCGCTCTTCAGCGACAACGCCGCCTCGGATTCGGTCAGCAATGCGTTCACGGCGGGGCTGGCCAGCGGGACCCGCTTCGATGACCTGAACTGGTCGGTCAACTACTCCCTGCGACAGCTCGACACCAACGGAACGGCCGGCAACACGACCTTCGAACGGGCCAGCGCGACCCTCGGCTATGCCCTGACCCGCAAGTTCCGGGTGTTCGGCACCTACGGCGAGGAGTGGAACGATTTCATCAGTGCCAGCCAGATCGACGGCAGCTTCTACAGCGTCGGGCTCGGCTGGGCGCCCACGCGACGCACCAGCCTCGAGGCCAGCGTGGGCGAACGCTACTACGGGCGCACCTACAGCTTCTCGGGCAGCCACCGGACGCGCGCCTCGAACTGGCGGGTGAGCTACTCGGAAGACGTCAGCGATATCTCCCAGCAACTGTTGCAGGACAGCGGACGCATTTTCTGGGTGTGCAATTCGGGAACGGCGGTCCGGCTGGTCGAAACCCGCGACTTCACTGCGCCTACCGGTTTCGGCACCTGCAACGGGCCCTACACCGGCGCGCAGGTCGCGCTCGGCCTCAACACACAGGGCGTACCCTTGTCCGAACTGATCGCCGCCGGGTTTGTGAATACGTCGGTAGCAAACGGCATTTTCGTGATCAAGGTCTTCAATGCAGGCGTGTCCTGGACCCTGGGAAGAATGGGACTGGGCCTGTCGGCCTTCGATACCAGGCGCATCTACCAGTCAATCGCCGGCGGGGAAGACCATACCCAGGGGGTGACCGGATCGGTCAGCTACCGGCTGGACCCGCGGACCAACCTCAATACCAGTCTTTCGCTGAATCGCATCAACGCCAGTGCGGCCTTGCTGAGTGCCGCTGCGCGCGAGGATGATGTCTGGACGCTGAGTGTCGGCCTGAATCGCCAGTTCGCGAAAGACCTGACGGGCTCGCTGGCTTTTCGCCATACCCAGCGGGATTCGAATGTCGCGAACTCCAACTATGCAGAGAACAGCCTGACCGTATCCGCCAGCATGCGCTTCTGATCGGGCTGCACAATGGCACGGCCATTGCATGGCATGCGTTGCAAACCGTGGCTGTGCTCCACCCAGATAACGGACCGTTATGTACGAAGACTACTACCGCTTTAGCGCCAAACCGTTCCAGCTCAATCCGGACCCGCGCTTCTTCTTCGGCTCCAAGGGCCACAAGCGCGCGATGGCCTACCTCGATTACGGCCTCTCGCTGGGCGAGGGCTTCATCGTCATCACCGGCGAAGTCGGTGCGGGCAAGACCACGCTGGTGCGCAACCTGTTCCGCCAGCTCGAAGCCCACAACCTGATCGCTGCCCAGCTGGTGTCGACCCAACTGGACGCCGAAGACACCCTGCGCAGCGTGGCCGCGTCGTTCGGTCTGGAGCACGAGGGACTCACCAAGTCGGCCCTGCTGAAAAATCTCGAGGACTTTCTGGGGGCGGCCGCCCGACAGGGAAAACGGACCTTGCTGGTGGTGGACGAGGCGCAAAACCTGACGCCGCGCGCGGTGGAAGAATTGCGCATGCTGTCCAATTTCCAGAACAGCGAACGCTCGCTGATCCAGACTTTCCTGCTGGGACAACCCGAATTTCGCGGCATCCTGCAAAGCCCCGACATGCAGCAGCTGCGGCAGCGCGTCGTGGCCTCCTATCATCTGGGGCCGCTCGATCCCGACGAGACGCGCGGCTACATTGAACATCGCCTGCGCACGGTGGGATGGGAAGGTATGCCCGGTTTCGACGACGACGCCTTTGCTGCGCTGCATCGCTTCACCGGAGGCATTCCGCGTCGGCTCAACACCACCTGCGACCGCTTGCTGCTGTTCGGTTTCCTCGAGGAGAAAACCCATTTCGGCGAAGCCGAAGTCAACGAGGTCATCGCCGACCTCAAGAACGAGGTGGCCCACCAGGATTTTCATGGCGCCACCGGCATCAACCACGCTGCTGCATCCGGCGGCTTGATGTTGAACGATGATACGATCAGGCTCGCGCAGCGCGTCGAGCAGATTGAGCGCTCGATCAACCGCATTCTGCCGATCGTGAGAAAAATTCTGTATACCGTAAGCGAGCGACATTCGGTCCCTGGCGAGGACACGCCGGCCGAATCGAACGACTCCCCCCGATAGGCACGCCATGACCCAGATACTTTGCGTCGCAGGCGCACGTCCCAATTTCATGAAAATCGCTCCGGTGATGTCGGCCCTGGCCGAAACCGGAATCGCCGCGCAACTGCTGCACACCGGCCAGCATTACGACGCGGCCATGAGCGACAGCTTCTTTTCCGACCTGGGGATTCCCCGTCCCGACCATCACCTCGAAGTGGGGTCCGGCAGCCATGCCGTGCAGACGGCAGAGGTGATGAAGCGCTTCGAGCCGGTGCTCGAAAGCGTCCAGCCCCAGGCCGTGCTGGTGGTCGGCGATGTGAACTCCACCATCGCCTGCGCGCTGGTGGCGGCGAAGCGCGGCGTGCGGGTGATCCACGTCGAAGCCGGCTTGCGCAGCTATGACCGCGGCATGCCGGAGGAAATCAACCGGGTGCTGACCGACCAGATTTCCGACCTGCTGTTCACCACGGAGAAAAGCGCGCTGGCCAACCTACAGCGCGAAGGCATCGACCCCGCGCGTGTCGAGTTCGTCGGCAACGTCATGATCGACACGCTCTATCGCAACCTGGAGAAGGCCGTACCGAGCGGCCAGACCCTGGGCGCGAGCCTGCCGAAGTTTGCCGTGCTGACGCTGCATCGCCCGTCCAACGTCGATCATCCTGCCACGCTGTCCGCCCTGCTCGACGTGGTGGGCGAAATCAACCGCAGCCTGCCGGTGGTGTTGCCGCTGCATCCGCGCACGCGCAGCAATATCGAGAAATTCGGCCTGACCGCGAAGCTGGATGGCCTGCATGTGCTGCCCCCGGTGGGCTATCTGGACATGCTGGGCCTGATGCGCGATGCCAAACTGGTGTTGACCGACTCCGGCGGCATCCAGGAAGAGACGACCGCGCTCGGCGTGCCGTGCCTGACGCTGCGTGACAACACCGAGCGCCCGATCACGCTGACAGAGGGCACCAATACCCTGGTGGGGTCCAGCCCGGATGCAATCCGGGCGGCCTTCGCCGAAGTGATGGCAAATGGCGGCAAGGCCGGGCGCATTCCCGAATACTGGGACGGCCGGGCGGCGATGCGCATCGCTCATTACCTGCAGGGCTGGCTGCCCGATCAGAAAGGCACGCGCGTGCTGACCGCCACGAAGGCTGCCTGATGACCTCATCCTCGATCAAGAATGCCATGTCCATCGATGTCGAGGATTACTTCCAGGTCTCGGCATTTGCACCGCATATCCGTCGCGAAGACTGGGACAGCCTGCCGTGCCGGGTCGAGCGTAACGTCGATGTGATCCTGGGTCTGCTGGACAATGCCGATGCCCATGCGACCTTCTTCACGCTGGGCTGGATTGCCGAGCGCTACCCTCAGGTGGTGCGGCGCATCGTCGACAACGGCCATGAGCTGGCCAGTCACGGGTACGGACACCAGCGTGCGTCGGACCTGACGCCCGAGCAGTTTCGTGCCGACATCACCCGCGCCAAGGACTTGCTCGAAGACCTCGGGGGTGTCGGAGTTCGCGGGTATCGCGCCCCGAGTTTCTCGATCAATCGGGCCAACTGGTGGGCGGTCGAGGAGCTCGAGCGTGCCGGATACGTCTACAGTTCGAGCATCTATCCGGTGCGGCACGATCATTACGGCATGCCCGACGCGCCGCGGTTTCCCCATCGTCCCAACGGCGAGACCGGCATCCTCGAACTGCCGCCAACCACGGTTCCGCTGATGGGCCGGAACTGGCCGGCAGCGGGAGGCGGCTGGTTTCGCCTGCTGCCCTACGAGGTGTCGCGCTGGCTGTTGCAGCGCGTCAATACGCGGGATGAGGCGCCGTGCATGTTTTACTTTCATCCCTGGGAGCTGGATGCCGAGCAGCCGCGGCAATCGGGGCTGTCCGCCAAGACGCGTTTCCGCCACTACGTCAATCTGCAACGCATGCCGGGCAGGCTGCAGCAACTGCTGAAGGATTTCGAGTGGGACCGCGTCGATCGCGTGTTCCTGAATGCCCATTGACCATGCACGCCGAGCCGCATGACCTCCTTGCCAACGCGAACGCCGAAGTGATCATCCGGTCGCTCGAGGCGGACGATCGTGGCCGCTGGGATGCGTATGTGCTGGCTCATCCCGATGCGACGTTCTTTCACCGCGCCGGCTGGAAGCGGGTGATCGAGGACGCCTTCGGGCATCGCACGCACTTTCTGCTGGCCGAGCGCGGCGGTCGGCTGGCGGGGGTGCTGCCGCTGGCAGAAATCAACAGCCGCCTGTTCGGCCACAGCCTGGGCTCGCTGCCGTTTTGCGCCTATGGCGGCATCGTGGCAGACGACGATACCGCGCGCGATGCGCTCGACCAGGCGGCCCAGTCGCTCGCCACGCGGCTGGCGGTGGGCGCGCTCGAATACCGCAACCAGGTGCCGCAGCATGAGGACTGGCCGGCGAAGGACTTGTACGTCACCTTCAAGAAAGCGATCGAGCCTGAAGTCGAAGCCAATATGAACGCGATCCCGCGCAAGCAGCGCGCCATGGTTCGCAAGGGCATCAAGGCGGGGCTCGTGGGCGAAATCGACGCGGATACCGGGCGCTTTTTCGAGGCCTACTCGACGAGCGTGCATCGCCTCGGCACGCCGGTCTTTTCACGAAAATTCTTTCGTGCGCTCAAGGCGGAATTCGGCGACGATTGCGAGGTGCTGACCATCACGCTGGACGGCCAGGTGATTGCCAGCGTGATGTCGTTTTATTTCCGCGACGAGGTGCTGCCGTATTACGGCGGCGGGGTGGACGCCGCGCGCGCGGTGGCCGGCAATGACTTCATGTACTGGGAACTGATGCGTCGCGCCTGCGAGCGCGGGCTCAAGGTATTCGATTTCGGCCGCAGCAAGCGCGGGACGGGGTCGTTCGATTTCAAGAAGAACTGGGGGTTTGTCCCGACGCCGCTGCATTACGAATATTTCCTGGTGAAGGACAAGACGGTGCCGGAGGTGAATCCGCTCAACCCGAAATACCGCTTGTTCATCCAGGCCTGGAAGAAGATGCCGCTGGCGCTCGCCAACGTCATCGGACCACATATCGTCAAGAACCTGGGGTAGGCGTGGAAGGTCTGCTGTTTCTCGCCCACCGCATCCCGTATCCTCCCAACAAGGGAGACAAGATCCGTTCGTTTCATCTGCTGCGGCACTTGAGCAAACGGTACGACATCCACCTCGGCGCGTTTGTCGACGATCCTGCCGACTGGCAGCATCGCGAGGCGCTCGAGGCCTTCTGCGCGTCGGTCAAGCTGCTGCCCCTGCACGCGAAGCGCGCCCGGCTGGGCAGCCTGACGGGCCTGCTGACGGGGGAGGCCCTGACGCTTCCCTATTACCGGAATCGCGAACTCAAGCGCTGGGCGGCCGGGCTGGCCGAGTCCGGAAAAGTCACGCAAGGCCTCGCCTTTTCCTCGGCGATGGCCCAGTTCATGCCGGATACGCTGACGCGCCGGGTGCTCGACATGGTGGATGTCGACTCGGACAAATGGACGCAGTACGCGCCGACGCAGCGCTGGCCCATGTCGTGGATCTATGCCCGCGAAGGCCGCAAGCTGGCCGACTGGGAGCGGCAGGTGGCGCAGGCCTTCGATGCCACCCTGCTGGTGTCGCTCGACGAGGCGGCGCTGCTGCAGAGACGGGTCCCGGATGCGCGAAACAAGATCATGGCGTTCGAAAACGGAGTCGATGCCGACTATTTTTCCCCCGAACGAGAGTATCCCAACCCCTACCCGGCGGGAGTGCAGGGCATCGTGTTCACCGGCGCGATGGACTACTGGCCGAATGTCGATGCCGTGACCTGGTTCGCCGAGCGGATCTTTCCGGCTGTGCGCCAGGCCGTGCCGGGCGCACAGTTCACCATCGTGGGCAGCCGTCCGGGCGAGAAGGTGGGCGCGCTGGCGCGGCAGCCCGGCGTGGTCATCACCGGCAGCGTGCCGGATGTGCGGCCCTGGCTGGCACATGCGGCGTGTGCCGTGGCCCCGTTGCGGATCGCGCGCGGCGTCCAGAACAAGGTGCTCGAGGCGATGGCGATGGCACGTCCCATCGTGGTCACGGCCCAGGCCGCAGAAGGCATTCGCGCCGAGGCCGGAAGCGATTTCGACCTGGCCGGCGATGAAGCGGCTTTCGCCGATGCCGTGGTGGCCCGGTTGAAACACCCAGGCGCAGCGGTGCGCGCGCGCGACAGCATCCTGGCCCATTACGACTGGGCGCGCAACCTGGCCGGCCTCGACCCGCTGTTCGGTTCCCCCCACTCCGACTGTCCCGACCTGGAGACTCTCCCTGCATGAGCGCGCTTCCCGACTCCCTGCCCATTCGTCCGCAAGGCGGATGGATGATCCCGGCCACGATGACCGCGGCCGTCCTGCTGGGCCTGGTGGCCCTGTTCTGGCCGACCTTCTACTCGATGGCCGAGGTGTGGGAGCGGTCCGAGACATTCGCCCATGGCTACCTGATCATCCCGATCAGCCTCTGGCTGATCTGGCGGCGCCGGGACGTGCTGGCGCGGATACAGCCGCAGGCCGACAGGCGGGGCCTGATCATGCTGGCTTTGGCCGGCGCCGGCTGGATGCTGGCCGACGCAGGGAGCGTCAATGTCGTCGCGCAGTATGCCTTCATCGCCATGCTGGTTTCGACGGTCTGGGCGATGCTGGGCTGGGCGTTTGTCCGTGCAGCCTTCTTCCCCCTGATGTTCCTGTTTTTCGCGGTGCCGGTAGGCGAGTTCCTGATCGAACCCCTGATGGGTGTGACCGCTGACTTTACGGTGGCCATGCTGCAGTTCACGGGCATACCGGTGTACAGGGAGGGCATGTTCTTCAGCATTCCCAGCGGCGACTGGTCGGTGGTCGAAGGCTGCTCGGGGCTGCGCTACCTGATCGCGTCGGTCACCCTGGGCGTGCTGTATGCCTACCTCACCTACCGTTCGTGGAAGCGTCGCGTACTGTTCTCGATCGCGGCCATCGTCGTGCCGGTGTTTGCCAACAGCGGCCGCGCCTACATGATCGTGATGATCGCGCACCTGTCGGACATGAAGCTTGCGCTGGGCGTGGACCATTACATCTACGGCTGGGTGTTCTTCGGCCTGGTCATGCTGCTGCTGTTCTGGGTCGGCAGCTTCTGGCGGGAAGACGACCAGCCAGAACCCGCTCTGAACATGTCGCCCGGGGAGGCAGCCCATGAGGCGGGTGCGGGCCGTCCGGATTCCCGGCGCCTGCTTCCCATGGCCGTTCTCGTCCTGGCCATTGCCGGACTGTGGCCTGCCTATGCTGCCTGGCTGGGCTCGCGGCCGCTGCCCGAGATGCCCGCGCTGGAACTTGCGGAACAGGGCGGCTGGCAGTCCGGCGAGCCGTTCACGACCTGGGTGCCGCATTGGATCGGTGCCGACCGCCAGTTGCGCCGCTCGTACACGCAGGCAGACCAGCCGGTCATGCTGGAGCTGAACTACTACGTGACGCAGCGGCAGGATGCCGAGCTGATCAATTCTCAGAACTACATGATCCAGCAGAAAGACCCGGTGTGGTCGAACGTGGGCGAAAGCATCGTCACGGTCGAGATCGGCGGCCAGTCGCGCCAGGTTCGCCAGGCCAGGATGCGTGGCAGCAACGGTCAGCGACTGCTGGTGTGGCAGTGGAACCTGGTCAACCAGCGCCCGATGGTGAGCGATCATCTGGCCAAGCTGATCCTGGCCTTCGATCGCGTGCGGCTGTCGCGCGACGACGGGCTCTCGGTCCTGATCGCCACGCCCTACGACGAAACCGCCCACGAGAATGCAGCCGCCACCCTGGCGAAATTCGCCGCCGACATGGAGCCATCGATCGCCCGTACGCTCGACCAGGTGGACGGTCAGTGACGCCGCACATCGTGCACATCGTCCACCGCTTCGACACGGGAGGCATGGAGAACGGGATGGTCAACCTGTTCAACACCCTGCCGCCGGATCGGTATCGGCATAGCGTGATCGCGCTCACCGACTACACCGACTTCCGCAAGCGCATCACTGCCCAGTCAGTCGATTTCCATGCGATCCACCGTGCGCCGGGCCATGGTATCGGCTGGGCGGGACGGCTCTGGAGATTGCTGCGACGGCTGAAGCCGGATCTCGTGCATACGCGCAACCTGGCTGCGCTCGAAGCGCAGTTCGTGGCGGCCGCTGCGGGCGTGCGCCACACGGTGCACGGCGAGCATGGGCGCGACGTGTTCGACCTCCATGGCCAGAACTGGAAATACAACCTGTTGCGCCGGGCCGCCCGGCCATTCGTCTCGAATTACATCGCGGTCAGCCGGGATCTCGAGGACTGGCTGCGTTCGGTGATTCGTGTCCCGCACAACAAGCTGCACCAGATCTACAACGGCGTCGATGGAACCAGGTTCCGACCGCGTGTCGGACCAAGGCCGGATTTCGCCCATCCCGACAGCATCGTGTTCGGAGCGGTGGGCCGCATGGTCGAGGTCAAGGATTATCCGATGCTGACGCGCGCCTTCATCCAGCTGGTGCGGCAACAGCCCGAGCGTGCCGCGCGCGCGCGCCTGGTCATCGTCGGCGAGGGGCCGGCGCGCGCGACGTGCCAGGACATGCTGAAATCTGCCGGACTTGCGCATCTGGCCTGGTTGCCGGGCGAGCGGCACGACATCGCGGACATCATGCAGGTGTTCGACGTGTTCGTGCTGCCTTCGAAAAACGAGGGCATTTCCAATACCATTCTCGAAGCGCTGGCGAGCGGACTGCCGGTGATTGCGACGGCCGTGGGGGGCAATGTCGAGCTGGTGGAAGACGGCGTCAATGGACTGCTGGTTCCGGTGGGAGATTTTTCCGGCATGGCACAGGCCTTGCTAACCTATCTGGATACGCCTGCCCTTATCGACGAGCATGCGGGCAATGCGCGGCAGATTGCCGAGCAGCGCTTCAGCATACCGGCGATGGCGGAGGCGTACGCGCGGGTATACGACAAGACGCTCGGGCGACGGCGCTGAAGAGAAGTCATGCGACTCGAAGGATCGACAGGCAGAGGGGACAGATCACCACCATGTGCGGCATAACCGGAATTTTCGATACCCGAGGGGCATCCGACATCTCGCGTGACCTGCTTCATCGCATGAACGAAACCCAGTTCCATCGTGGTCCAGACGAAGGCGGCCTGCACCTGGAGCCGGGCGTGGGGCTGGGCCATCGGCGTCTTTCGATCATCGATCTCTCTACCGGCCAGCAGCCCCTGTTCAACGAGGACGGCTCGGTCGTCGTGGTGTTCAACGGCGAGATCTACAACTTCCAGGAAATCGTGCCCGAACTCGTGGCACTCGGACACACATTCCGCACCCACTCCGACACCGAGGTCATCGTCCATGCCTGGGAGGCGTGGGGCGAGGCATGCGTGTCACGCTTTCGGGGCATGTTCGCCTTTGCCTTGTGGGACCGCAACCAGGAAACCCTGTTCGTGGTGCGCGACCGGTTTGGCGTCAAGCCGCTCTACTACGCTTTTCTCGACAACGGCGAATTCATTTTCGGCTCGGAATTGAAGTCCCTGATGGCGCATCCGGCCCTGGCGCGGGACATCGATCCCCTGGCGGTCGAAGAGTACTTCGCCTATGGCTACGTGCCCGAGCCGCGTACCATTTTCAAGCGCGTGCACAAGCTGCCGCCGGGCTTCACGATGACGCTCAGGCGAGGCCAGCCTCATGCCCTGCCGAAGCAGTACTGGGACATGCCCTTCACGCCGGTGGCCGTCAGGGACGAGGCCGCGGCGATGGACGAACTGGTCGACCGGCTGAAGGATTCGATTCGCCTGCGCATGATCGCCGATGTGCCGCTGGGCGCCTTCCTGTCGGGTGGGGTCGACTCCAGCGCGGTGGTCGCGATGATGGCGACGCAGTCCGAGGCGCCGGTCAACACCTGCTCGATCGGTTTCGACGACCCGGCCTACAACGAGGTCGAGTTTGCGCAGCAGGTCGCCGATCGCTATCGCACGCATCACCACGTCGAGACCGTCGCGTCGAACGACTTCAGTCTGGTGGACAAGCTCGCCCAGGTTTACGACGAGCCGTACGCCGACTCGTCGGCGCTGCCGACGTATCGCGTGTGCGAACTGGCGCGCAAGCATGTGAAAGTCGCGCTGTCGGGCGATGGCGGCGACGAGCACTTTGCCGGCTACCGGCGCTACCGCTGGTTCCGCTACGAAGAGCGCATGCGCTCGGTGATGCCGCTCGCGTTGCGGCGCCCGCTGTTCGGCACGCTGGGCCGGCTCTATCCGAAGGCGGACTGGGCCCCCAAGGTGTTTCGCGCCAAGACCACGTTCGAGGCGCTGGCGCGCGATACCGTCGAAGGTTATTTCCATGGCGTGTCGCTGCTGTCGGACGCGCAGCGCAGACAGCTGTTCTCGCCGGCGTTCAAGCGCGAGCTGCAAGGCTACCAGGCCGTCGAAGTGATGCGCCGGCATGCCGAGGTGGCCCCGACCGACGACCCCCTGTCTCTGGTGCAGTACCTCGACATGAAGACCTATCTGGTCGGCGACATCCTTACCAAGGTCGACCGGGCCAGCATGGCGCACGCGCTCGAAGTACGCGAGCCGCTGCTGGATCACGAGTTGATGGGATGGGTGTCGGGCCTGCCCACGGATCTGAAATTGCGCGGCACCGAGGGCAAGTACCTTCTGAAAAAGTCGATGGAACCCTTCCTGCCGCATGACGTGCTGTACCGGCGGAAAATGGGCTTCTCCGTACCGCTCGAAGCCTGGTTCCGCGGGCCGCTGGCAGCGACGATCCGCCATGTGGTGCTCGGCGAGCGCCTGGCGTCGACGGGCATGTTCAACCAGGCCTACCTTCGCGAGGTCCTCGATGCCCACCAGTCCGGCCGACGCGATTACTCGGTCATCCTGTGGACCGTGCTGATGTTCGACGCTTTCCTGAAGCAGGTGCTGGGCATGGACGAATCGGAGCGTCAGGCCGCATGAAGATTCTCCATGTGTTCGATCACACCCTGCCGCTGCACTCCGGCTACACCTTTCGCAGCGCGGCCATCCTGCGCAACCAGCGCAAGCTGGGCTGGGAGACCTTCCACCTGTCTGGTCCCAAGCAACTGAATTGCAGCGTGAGCGAGGAAGATGCCGACGGCCTGCATTTCTATCGCACGCCGAAGCCGCGCGGCATTTTGGCAAAATTGCCCGGCGGCGACCCGTTTGCGGTCATGGGCGCGATCGAAACGCGCCTGATGGAACTGGCGCAGTCGTTGCGCCCCGACGTCATTCATGCGCATTCGCCGGTGCTCGATGCCGTGCCGGCGATCCGCGTCGGCCGCAAGCTGGGCATCCCCGTCGTGTATGAAATCCGGGCGTTCTGGGAAGATGCAGCGGTCGACCACGGCACCACCCGGGAAGGCAGCCTGCGCTACAGGCTGACCCGTGCGCTCGAAACCTGGGCCGTCAGGAACGCCGACGCGGTGACGGTCATCTGCGAAGGACTGCGCAACGATCTCGTGGCGCGCGGCATAGCGGCCGAGAAGATCACGGTGATTCCCAATGCGGTCGACATCGACAAGTTTGAGGCCGGCGGGAAACCGGATCCCGAGCTGAAGATGAAGCTCGGCCTGGGCGCGAGTCGCGTGCTCGGCTTCATCGGATCGTTCTATGCCTACGAGGGCCTGGACCTGCTGGTCGCGGCGCTGCCCGAGATCATCCGGCACATCCCCGACGTCAAGCTGCTGCTGGTCGGCGGCGGGCCCCAGGATACGGCGCTGAAGCAGCAGGTCATGGCGCTCGACCTGAAGGATCGCGTGATCTTCACCGGGCGCGTGCCGCACGACGAGGTTAACCGGTATTACGACCTGGTCGACGTGCTCGTGTACGCGCGCCACCCGATGCGGCTGACCGAACTGGTCACGCCGCTGAAGCCGCTCGAAGCGATGGCGCAGGGAAGACTGATGGTGGCGTCGGATGTCGGCGGCCACAGGGAACTGATCCGGGACGGCAAGACCGGCGTCCTGTTCCGCGCCGGCCATGCGGAGGAACTCGCCGGCAAGATTGTCTGGCTGCTGCAGCACGAAGAGGCCTGGGACGGCATGAAGCAGAACGGTCGTCGCTTCGTCGAGACCGAGCGCAACTGGGCCGCCAGCGTGGCGCGCTATCGCGGTGTGTACGGCGGCCTGGTCAAGCCGATGCAGGAGGCTGCGATTGGCTGAACTGGTGGTCTTCAGCTCGCTGTTTCCCAGTGCCGCCCGGCCGGCTGCGGGCCTGTTCATCCGCGAGCGCATGTTTCGCGTCGCGCAGCATCGCCCGCTGGTGGTCGTGTCGCCGCAGCCGTGGTTTCCCGGCCAGGCATTGATCCGCACATGGCGGCCGGGTTATCGCCCGCAAGCGCCGGCGCTCGAGGAGCAGCAGGGCATTCGCGTGTACCACCCCCGCTTCCTGGCCGTGCCCGGCCTGTTCCGGCGGTTCGACGGCTGGTCGATGGCCCTGGGCAGCTACCGCCTGTTGAAGCGGCTCAGGGCGGAGGGCGCGCGCCTCATCGATGCGCATTTCGCCTTTCCGGATGGCGAGGCGGCCACCTTGCTGGGGCGCTGGCTGGGCCTGCCGGCCACGATCACCCTGCGGGGAACCGAAGTGCCGCATGCAGCCAATCCCGTTCTGCGTCCGCGCCTGACGCGAGCCC
>JBFHQA010000013.1:0-31463 GCA_041592455.1 Thiobacillus sp.
CCGATCCACTATGGGCTTAAGCCCATGTGGAGTCGTATGCGGCAACAACCACGCTCCACCCGCAAGGGGCAGGCCGTGGTTGTAAAGCCGCTGAAGCCCTAAAGGACTCCGATCCACTATGGGCTGAAGCCCATGTGGAATCGTATGCGGCAACAACCACGCTCACGCGGCTTCCTTGACCCGCGTGATGTTGCGGCCGCTGCGCTTGGCTTCCAGCAGCGCGGTATCGGCCCGCGCCAGGGCCTCGTTCTCGCCCTTGTCGTCGCGGCCATATTCGGACAGACCGCCGCTCCAGGAGAGCTTTTGCGTCACGCCGGGTATGAGTTCCACGCTTTCGGGCATCTTGGCACGCAGACGATCGGCCAGTTCCTGGGCTCGATCCAGCGGCGTGAACGGGAACAGCACGCAGAACTCGTCGCCGCCCAGGCGGGCGATGAAGTCGCTGTTGCGCAGGCACGATTTGAGCGCGTTGCCGAACTTGATGATGAGCTGATCGCCCGCCTCGTGGCCGAAGGTGTCGTTGACCTGCTTGAAATTGTCGATGTCGAGAATCAGCAGGCTGTGCGACCAGCCGTCCTTCAGGCTGGCAAACAGCTCCTTCTGCTTTTCGTCGAAGCTGCGCCGGTTGTTGACCTGCGACAGATGGTCGAGCCGCGCCTGCGAACTCACCTCCTTCTGGCGGCCGAGCATCACCTTGCCCAGCTTCAGCATGGTCTCGAGCGGCGACTGGAATTCTGACAGGCTGATCGGATAGGCCGAGCGCAGCCGCTGCTGGCGCAGGTCGTTGGTCAGCCTGACCAGCATCCGCAAGCTGTCGGTGACCCGGTTGCGCACCGCCAGCACGGTGGCTGCCACCAGGATCGCGATGACCAGGCTGGCCACCAGCCAGCCCAGCAGGTAGGGGGCGACGTTTTCCACGACCGGGGTCACCGGCCGCCACATCGCGATCTGCCAGGGCGTGCCCGCCAGCGCGATATACCGGGGCTGGGCCTGGCGCTTGAGCGCCTGGTTGCCGCGCCGCATCAGCACCGTGGCGGCCTTGCCCGACTGGCTTTGCTGCAACTCGGCGTAGGCGGCCGCGTCCGGCAGCGGCAGGGTGTCGAACAGGGACTGCAGCTGCGGCACGCTCTGCTCGACGATCACGTAGCCCAGGCGCTTGCCGTCGCTGCCCAGCACCGGGTGGGACAGCGACAGATTGAAGGCCGCGGTGGCGATCGCCCCCTCGCCGCCACGGCCTGCCGTGGACAGCAGACGGCGCGTCTCGCCCGGCAGAAAGCCCGGCAGCAGCTGGCGTTGTCCTTCGGTGACGAACAGCACGGTCGCTTCCTGGTTCAGGGCGTGCAGGTTGGCGGCCTGCGCCTGGCACACGTCAGGCGCCGCAGTGGCAAAACAGGCCAGGGTTTGCGGGTGCGCCGCAATGCGGGACGCGCTGCGCTGCATCGCCTCGGCCATAAATTCTATTTGGGTGGCCATCACCGGCTTGTCGAGCTCTTCCGGTACTGGCAGCGCCTGCGGACGCGTCACGTAAATCGCAGCCGTCACGGCGCCCGCCATCACCACCAGGGCAATGGCGAGATTCAGACCGAACCGCAAGATGGACGTGGTGGGCATAGGATGCGCCAGCAGGCTTTAACCTCTTGTTTTATTGTCTCCGCAATGGCCGGCGTCCAACCCGCGCTGGACCGCCAGCCGACCTGGCTTTTGTCCAGCAAATTCTATGCCTTGACGGTCAAGCCTTGCCCAGGCAGACCATCAGTAATACTTATACGTCAGAGTGTAAAAAAATTCGACGCTACTGGCGCCCGGTGCTGCCGAAGCCGCCCTCGCCGCGCTGGCTCGTTTCAAAGTCCTCCACCACGTTGAATTCGGCCTGGACCACCGGCACGATGACCAGTTGGGCCAGGCGCTCCATCGGCACCAACTCGAACGCTGTCTGACCGCGGTTCCAGGCCGACACCATCAGCTGGCCCTGGTAGTCCGAGTCGATCAGGCCCACCAGGTTGCCCAGCACGATGCCGTGCTTGTGGCCCAGGCCGGAGCGCGGCAGGATCATCGCCGCGTAGCCGGGGTCGGCCAGATGGATCGCCATGCCGGTCGGGATCAGCTGCGTTTCGCCGGGTGCTAGTACGATTGGACCATCGATGCAGGCACGCAAATCAAGTCCGGCAGACCCCTTCGTCGCGTAATGCGGCATCTGTTCGCGCAGCCGGGTGTCGAGAATCTTCACATCCATCTTCATAATCGTCGGGATTTCGTCAGTTCAACAGGGTAATCAGGTGGTCGACCAGGCGGCGGGCCTGGGTCAGCTTGTCGGCGCGCGGCAGCGGATGCTGGCCCCGATCGTCGAACAGCACCAGTTCGGCGGCCGCCTGCCCGAGCGTGTCCTGCGCCAGGTTGCCGACCAGCAGCGGCAGCTTTTTCCGCAACCGCTTGGCCTCGGCAAATTCGGCCAGGTTCTCGGTCTCGGCGGCAAACCCCACGCAGAATGGCGCATCGGGCAGGGCGGCCACCTCGGCCAGGATGTCGGGATTAGGCACCAGGGTGAGCGTCAGGCTGTCTGCGCTTTTCTTGACCTTGTTCGGCGCGGGCGCCTCGACCCGGTAGTCGGCCACCGCCGCCACCGAAATGAATACGTCTGCCGGCAATTCGGCCCGCACCGCGCGCTGCATGTCCGCCGCGCCCTGCACGTCGATCCGCCGCACGCCCGCAGGCGTGGCGAGGCAGGTCGGGCCCGACACCAGGCATACCTCGGCACCCGCCTCGGCCGCCGCCTGCGCGACCGCATAGCCCATCCTTCCGGAACTCAGGTTGGTCAGGCCGCGCACCGGGTCGATCGCCTCGAAGGTCGGGCCAGCCGTGATCACGATACGCTTGCCGGACAGCGCGCCCGCCCCAAGGAGGCCAGACATGGCTGCAAGAAGATCAGCCGGCTCCAGCATGCGGCCGAGTCCCACCTCGCCGCAGGCCTGCTCGCCCGCCGCCGGGCCGAGCACGCTCACGCCGTCCGCCGCCAGTTGTTCGATGTTGCGCCGGGTCGGGGCCGCGGCCCACATTTCGCGATTCATCGCCGGCGCCACCGCCATCCGGCAGGTGCGCGCCAGCGCCAGCGTCGACAACAGGTCATCCGCCCGCCCCTGCGCCAGGCGGGCCAGGAAATCGGCGGATGCCGGCGCGACCAGCAGCAGGTCGGCGTCGCGCGATAAATGAATGTGTTCCATGCCGTCGCCACTGGCGGCGTCCCACAACGATGTGAGCGCGGGCTTGCCCGACAGGGCCTGGAAGGTGAGCGGCGCGACGAACTGCTGCGCGGCCGCGGTCATGACGACCTGCACGTCGGCGCCCGCCTTGACCAGCAGGCGGCACAGTTCGGCGGACTTGTAGGCCGCGATGCCGCCGGTCACGCCGAGTAGAATTTTTTTGTACGCCAGCGACACGGTATCGATTCCCACGCTGCTTTCCATGACAATGGCGCTATTCTACGGGAGAAGAGAGACGGCAATGGGGATTCGCGACTGGCCTGAAGACGCGCGCCCGCGCGAGAAGCTGCTCACGCGCGGGGCCGCCGCCCTGACCGATGCGGAACTGGTCGCGGTGTTTTTGCGCACTGGCGTGGTGGGCAAGAGCGCGGTCGACCTCGGGCGCGACCTGATCGAACGCTTCGGCGGCCTGGGCGGGCTGTGCCGTGCCGACCGGAAAACCGCCTGCGAGGCGCCCGGCGTGGGCGAAGCAAAATACGCGCTGCTGCAGGCCGTCATGGAAATGTCCCGGCGGACGCTGGCCGAGGAGATGCTGGCGGGCGACGCCCTCGCCTCGCCGAACGCCGTGCGCGACTACCTGCGGCTGCTGCTGCGCAACAAGCCCTACGAGGTGTTCTGCTGCGTGTTCCTCGATGCGCAGAACCGCGTCATCGCGGTGGAGGAGCTGTTTCGCGGCACGCTCACGCAGACCAGCGTCTACCCACGCGAAATCGTCAAGCGCGCGCTGGCGCACAACGCCGCCGCCCTGATCCTCGCGCACAACCACCCCAGCGGCGTGGCCGAACCGAGCCAGGCCGACCACCAGCTGACCCGCCGCCTGGCGGACACGCTGGCGCTGGTGGACGTGCGCGTGCTCGACCACTTCATCGTCGCGGGCGCGTCCTCGCTGTCGTTCATGGAGTCCGGCCACCTGTAGTCGCGCGTCGAACTTGCTTCCCGATTGAAAGCTGTGGTATAAATCGCGGTTCTCGGGTTAACCCTCACGGTTAATCCCAACTGGTTAACCCTCAATTTTGGAGCAGTGTCATGGCTCGCGTATGTGTCGTTACGGGCAAGAAGCCCATGGTCGGGAACAACGTTTCCCACGCCAACAATAAAACCAAGCGTCGTTTTCTGCCGAACCTGCAGTACCGTCGTTTCTGGGTCGAGAGCGAGAACCGCTGGGTTCGTCTGCGCTTGTCCAACGCGGCGCTCCGCACCATCGACAAGAACGGCATCGACGCCGTCCTGGCCGACCTGCGTGCCAGCGGCGTTGCTGTTTAACCTGCCGATATCAAGGAGCTGAATCATGGCTAAAGGCGGACGCGAAAAGATCAAGCTGGAGTCCACTGCGGGCACCGGCCACTTCTACACCACCACCAAGAACAAGAAGACCATGCCCGAGAAGATGGAGATCAGCAAGTTCGATCCCAAGGCTCGCAAGCATGTGATGTACAAGGAAACCAAGCTGAAGTAATTCAGCCGGCCTCCCAAAAAACCCGCCAGTTGGCGGGTTTTTTGTTGCCTGCGCCCTGCGGGGCCGCCCCCTGCCCTTGAAGCGCGCGCCAGGCCATCCAATCATTCCCAGCCGGGGCCATACATAGGCCGGTCCATTCGCATCCGGATCAATGCATAGCCGGGCCAATCGGCAAGCTGGCCAATCGACCATCACGGCAAGGTCGTTTTCCAGGCCAGTCCAGAGCAAAACGGCGCATGAAAAAGCGGCCCGAAGGCCGCTTGGTCTGGTCTGCCGGCTGCCTTCAATCAGGCATAGCAGCGCAGGCGGACCGAGAAATCCTTCAGCGACTGGATGCCGCTTTCCTCGGCGCGCTTGCACCAGGCCTGCAGCTGCTCGAGCAACTGCTCGCGCGTCGCAGTCGAGCGGCCCCAGATCGCGGCCAGTTCCTGGCGCATACGGTAGACGGTCTGCAGGCGCTCGCTCTTGCCCAGCAGGGAGTCCAGCTCGGCCTTGTCGGCCGCGGCCAGTTCGGCGGGCTCCTTGTGCAGCCAGGTGCGGAAGCGCTCGATGCTCCAGTTCTGCGACTGGTTCGCGCCCGCCTTCAGCTTGGCGATTTCGGCCTTGCTGTCAGCCGCCACGCTCTTCACGAAGCGCGTCATCACGTCGTAACGATGGGTGATGATGGCCTGCAGCGAATCCAGGTCGCACAAGGGCTTGGCCGGCTGCCACTTGACGGTCGGCGCGACCTTGCGGATCGTGGCGAGCCCCACGTAGGACATCAGCTTGATGTAGAGCCAGCCGATGTCGAACTCGTACCACTTGTTCGACAGGCGCGCCGAGGTGCCGTAGGCGTGGTGGTTGTTGTGCAGTTCCTCGCCGCCGATGAGGATGCCCCAGGGCATGATGTTGGTGCTGGCGTCTTCGCTGGCGAAGTTGCGGTAGCCCCAGTAGTGGCCGATGCCGTTGATGATGCCGGCGGCGGTGACCGGGATCCAGGCCATCTGCACGGCCCAGATCGTCAGGCCGAGGGGGCCGAACAGGGCAAGGTTGATCGCCATCATCAGGACGATGCCCTTGGCCGAATGGCGGCTGTAGACGTTGCGCTCCAGCCAGTCGTCGGGCGTGCCGTGGCCGTATTTTGCGAGCGTTTCCTGGTTCTTGGCTTCGGCGCGATAGAGTTCGGAGCCTTCCCAGAAGACCTTCTTGATGCCGCGCGTCTGCGGGCTGTGGGGGTCTTCGGGGGTTTCGCACTTGGCGTGGTGCTTGCGATGGATGGCGACCCATTCCTTGGTGACCATGCCGGTGGTCATCCACAGCCAGAAGCGGAAGAAATGGCTGACGATGGGATGCAGGTCGAGGGCGCGGTGCGCCTGCGAGCGATGCAGGAAGATGGTGACGGCGGCGATCGTGACATGGGTCAGCGCCAGCGCGACGACGACGTAGCCCCACCAGGGCAAATCAAAAAAACCTAATTGCATGGATCAAGAGTCCTGTAAAAGGAGAAAACCACCGGACAATTTACGGATAAACCCCATAAAAATCAAGGATTATTCGTATCCAATAGGACCGGCGGTGCGGCAGGCGGCGCCCAGTGCACCACCCGCTGCGGGAAGGGGATCTCGATGCCCGCCGCCTTGAAGCGACGCCAGATGCCCCAGTTGATGTCCGAGCGCAGGTTGTTCTGGCCCTCGCTCGCATCGCGGATCCAGACCGCGAGTTCCATCAATACGCCGTTGTCGGCGAATTCCTTGAGAAACACCTTGGGCAGGTTGTCGGGATCGTCGAGGATGACGCGCTTCTGGTCGCGCGCGGCTTCCAGCATCAGCGCCTCGGCCTGCTCGAGGTCGGTGCCGTAGGCCACCTGGATCGGCATGGCGATCCGCACGTTGGGCTTGGACAATGAATGGTTGATGACGGTCTGCGCGATCAGCATCTCGTTCGGCACGATGCTCTCGGTGCCGTCGAGCGCGCGCAGCAGCGTGTAGCGGGTGTTGATCTGGCTCACCTCGCCGTATTTGTTGTCGACCGTGACGAGATCGCCGATGCGCACCGAGCGGTCGAGCAGGATGATGAAGCCCGAGATGTAGTTGCTCGCGACCTTCTGCAGCCCGAAGCCGATGCCGACGCCGAGCGCGCCGCCAAACACCGACAGCACCGTGAGGTCGATGCCGACCGCGGGCAGCGCGACCAGCACCGCGACGATCAGGAACACCGTGCGCGCGGCCTTCGCCAGCGCCATGCGCAGCGACAGGTTCATCTGCGTGATGCCCATCAGGCGGCTCTCGACGAATCGCGCCAACGTCAGCGACACGATCACCGCGATGACGATCACGGTCGCGGCTTCGAGCAGCAGCAGCAACGAGAAACGATGGCTGCCCGACTGGAACGACAGCGCCTCGAGCGCGGCGTGGATGCGCGGCAGCAGGCCGGTGATATGCAGCGCGAAGGCGCCCCAGATCAGCCAGGCCGCGCCGCGTTCCCATATCTTCAGCGACTCGTGCGCGCCGAACACGTAGCGCAGGGCGTGCACGACCAGCCGCACGCCGACGAGCGCGAGCAGCAGCGGCACCGCCAGGTTCAACAGGTGGGTGTTGGCGAGCCAGAGATCGGCCAGTTCGCGCCCCACCAGCACCGCGAGCAGCATGAACAGCGGAAACTCGACCCGGCGCAGGCCCGCGTGCGCGGCGCTCCAGACGCCGTCGGTCTTTTCGATGTAGGGCCGCAAGAGGCGCATCACGCCCCACGCCGCGAGGGCGCAGGCCGCGAGCACCGCCACCTGCCATACGAGGACGACGTCCTGGCTGTCGGCGATGAGCCGCGTCAGGAGGTTGTCGAAGGGAGCCGTCCGGGCCAAGGTCAGAAGTTATGGGTGAGTTGCGCGGAGAGGATGTCGACCGACGCGTCGTAGGTGCCGGTCACGGTCACGTCGCCGATCCCCAGCAAGGTTTCGGTCTTGTTGATCCGGGCATCCTTGACGAACAGATGCGCATAGCCGAAGTCGATCACGGTCTTGGCCGATACGCGATACTGCGCGCCAAAGGCCAGCCAGGTGCGGCTTTCATCCGGGATGCGCACCGTGCGGTAGGTATCGGACACCGGTGTCTCGTCATAGGCGACGCCGCCGCGCAGGATGACCCGGTCGTTCAGCCGGTAGTTTGCGCCGACCGAATAGCGATAGCTGTTGCGCCAGTGCTCCGGCGTCACGCCCAGCGTCGATCCGTTGGCCCGCAGGATGCGCAGTTCGGTGAAATCGTTCCATCCCGTCCAGCTGATGTCGGCCAGCCATTCGAGCTTGGTGTTCATCCGGTGCGACACCGACAGCGAAGCGCTGTCGGGCAGCGTGACGCTCGCCATGACCGGGCCATTGGCCGCGGCATTCAGCGAGAACTCTGCCGTGCCTTCGAGCTTCTGATCGACCTCCGATCGATACGCCAGGCCAACCCGGGTCGCGCTGGACACCTGCCACAGCGCCCCCAGGTTGTAGCCCCAACCGTAGTCGTCACCCTCGATGGTGGCGAGTCCCGCCGCCGTGGTGTTGGTCAGGGTGGCCTTGGCATACTGGAAGTTCAGGCCTGCGCCCAGCGACAGGGTATCCGTCGCCTTCCAGGCAATCGACGGATTGAGGTTGATGGTCTTGAGTTCGGACTTGATGCCGTGATGGCGCCCGGCCCAGGTGCTGTCGTATTCGGTCTTCAGGCCGAAGGGCGCGTTCATGCCCACCCCCACGTGCACGTCCGGCGTCAGGCGGTACGCCAGGTAGGCGTTGGGCACGACCGCCAGCGCGCCGGCGTCGCCGCCGTTGCCACCGCCAACGCTCGAGGTGCCGGTGAACTCGGCCTGCGGCTTGATCAGATGCCCCGCCAGCACGATCTGGCGGTCCGGCAGCAGGGTCATTCCGGCCGGGTTGAAGTAGATCGTGCTGGCATCCTGCGCGCTCGCTGCCTGGCCGGCGTAGGCATTGCCCAGTCCGCTGGCGTTCTGTTCGATCAGGGCGAAACCGGCCGCATGGGTGAGGCCCGCCATGCCGGCCAGGCTCAGGCCGACGGCCAGGCGATTGAGGGTGAGTGATGCCATGTTCTCTCCGAAAGGGGGGTGTTTTTAGCGCGCGAAGTCGGCGTACATGGCCTCGACCGCCGCGCGGTATCGGTCGAGCACCTGGTTGCGTTTGAGTTTGAGCGTCGGCGTCAGCAGCCCGTCATCGACGGTCCAGGGCTTGAGCTCCGGATGCAGCCGGCGAATCTGGGCATAGCCCGGAAAATGCCTGAGCAGGTCGGCCACGCGCTGGGTCAGCGCCTTGATGACCTTGGGATCGCGCAGCACCGAGGGATGCCTGGGGTCGACGTTGATGCTGGCGGCAAAGGCCTGCCAGTGCTCCTTGTTCAGCACCGTCAGCGCGGCGAGGTAGGGCTTGCCTTCGCCGACGACCATGACCTGCTCGAACAGCGGGTCGAGCAGGATGGCGGACTCCATGTCGGAGGGCGGCACCTTCTCGCCGTTGTTCAGCACGATGATGTCCTTGATGCGGCCGATGATCGTGAAATGCCCGTCCGCGTCGACCCGCGCCTTGTCGCCGGTGTGCACCCAGCCGTCGGCATCGATCAGGGCGCGCGTGGCCTCCTCGTTTTCCCAGTAGCCGCGCATGACGCAACGGCTGCGCGTGAGCAGTTCGTCGTTGTCGCCGATCTTCACCTCGATACCCGGCAAGGGCTTGCCGATGCCGGTAGGCAGGTTGTCGCCGGGCCGGTTGCAGCACACCACGGGGCTCGTTTCGGTCAGGCCGTAGCCCTGGTAGATCGGCACGCCGAGCCCGATGAACACGCGCGCGATATCGGGCGACAGCGCCGCGCCTCCGGATACCGCGATCTCCAGTCGCCCACCCAGCTTGTCGGTGACGTTTCCGGCCACCAGTTTTTTCAACAGCGGCCACAGAACCAGTTCGGGATGCCAGCCTGCCCGCCCCTCGGCACGCTCGAAGCGACGCCAGCCCACCCGAACGGCGAGATTGAACAGCCCGCGGGCCAGTGCGCCTTTCTTGGCCAGGCCGTCCTGGATGCGGCCGTAGACACGCTCATAGATGCGCGGCACCGAAACCAGCACGGTGGGGCGGATCACCTGCAGGTCGTTCGCCAGCTGTGCGATCGACCGCGCATACGCGACCTCGGCGCCCAGCAGCATCGGCAGGTAGTAGCCTGCGGTGCGCTCGAACATGTGCGACAGCGGCAGGAAGGACAGGAACACCGGATACGCGCCAAAGTCAGCGAACTCCGACGCCGCGTAGGCGTTCCACAGCATGTTCTCGTGGGTCAACATCACGCCCTTGGGGCGTCCCGTGGTGCCCGACGTGTAGACGATGCTCGCCAGCAGATCGGGGCTCAGGTGCCGCTCGGGCACGGGCGTGCCGGCGGCGGACTCGAGCCAGTCGCCAGCCACCACAAAGCGGGTACTCCAGTTCGCCAGGTCTTTGTCCGGGGCCACCAGGCTGACGACCCGCTGCAGGGTCGTGGTCGTGGCTGAAATCTCGGCCAGCTTCTTGTGCTGGAACTTGCCTTCGACCAGCAGCAGTTTGGCTCCGGAATGGTTGAGGATCCAGGCCGCATTATCCGGGCGATCATCGAGGTACAAAGGCACAGTGACAAGCCCCAGCCCCAGCGCGGCCTGGTCGAATATCACCCACTCGACGCAGTTCTTCAGCATCACCGCCACCCGGTCGCCAGGCGCCAGGCCTTCCCTGACCAGCGCGGCCTGCCAGCGCATCACCTCTGCCGCGATCTGCGCCCAGGTAAAGCTCAGCCAGGATTCGCTCGCGGGATCGTACTGTCGATAGGCCACCTGCTGAGGCGTAGCGGCGACGCGCGCGCGAAACAGGCCGCACAGGCTCCCTGTTTGATGCGGGTGAAACGACTCAGCCGGCATATCGGATCAACGAGCAAAAAAGACGAGACATTGAAGCGGCAAAGACCGGATGGGTCAAGCCACCTTTTTCACCAGCACGGCAGCGAAGAAACCGTCCGTTCCATGCCTGACGGGGGAGAGCTTCAGCATGTCTCCGGTGTCGAGGTCGATCTTGTGCTGCGCCAGCAGTTCATTGACCGGTAGCAGCGTGAACGCGCCCTCTGCCAGGAAGGCTTCGACGATGGCCTCGTTCTCCTCCGGCAGCAGGCTGCAGGTCGCGTAGACCAGCCGGCCGCCGGGCTTGAGCAGCCGGGCGGCGGCACGCAGGATGGACGCCTGCTTCTGCGTAAGCTCGGCCACGCTCTCGGGCGACTGGCGGAACTTGAGGTCGGGGTTGCGGCGGACGGTGCCGAGCCCCGAGCACGGGGCATCGACCAGCACGCGGTCGAGCTTGCCGGCCAGGCGCTTGACCCGGGTATCGTTTTCCGAGGCGATCAGTTGCGGCATCACGTTGGACAGACCCGATCGCGCCAGGCGCGGCTTCAGGTTGGCCAGCCGTTTCTCCGCCACGTCGAAGGCATACAGGCGCCCGCTCGACGCCATCATCGCGCCAATCGCGAGCGTCTTGCCGCCCGCGCCGGCACAAAAGTCGCACACCATTTCGCCGCGCCGCGCGCCCAGCAGCAAGGCCAGCAACTGGCTGCCCTCGTCCTGCACCTCGACGCCGCCGTCGAGAAACAGCGGGTGACGATTGATCGCCGGATGGTCCCTGAATCGCAGGCCCCACGGCGAATACGGCGTGGGCTCGACCGCCAGACCTTCGGCCTGCAGCTGCGCCAGCACGCGCTCGCGGTCGGCCTTCTGGACGTTCACGCGCACGTCCAGCGGCGCCTGCTGCTGCAGGGCGCGGCCGAGCGAGAGGATGTCGTCGTCGCTCATGACCGGCCGCAGCTTGTCGACCACCCAGTCGGGCAGTTCGGCCGCCACGGCCAGCGGCAGGTCGTCGGTTTTCGCATGGCGGATATGGCCGATGAGTTCGGGCTTGGCGAATTGCTCCATCGTCGCGCCGCTCATCCCGCGCACCTTGATCAGCCAGGCGATGATCAGCGTGCGCGGGTTGGCCGCCGGCACCACCACCGACAGGTAGCGGTAGCGGCGCAGCACGCCGAACACGGCCTCGGCCACGAACGCGCGGTCGCGCGCACCGAGCTTCTTGTGCTCGCGGAAAAACGCGGACAGCACGGCATCGGCCGGGCGCTTGAAATCCAGCACCAGGTCGAGCGCCTGGGTGGCCAGTTGCAATAGCGGCTGTGAGAGTTCCATCAGGAATGCGCGGCGGGAATCGGGCGGCGACAGGTTGGGACGAACATCATTCGTCGTCGCCGAGCTCGGGATCCCAGCCTTTCTTGCGCGCTTCGTCCATGGCCATCTGATACAGAGCGGCGTGCCGCTCCTGCAGTTCGGGGGGCAACCGGCTGGGCAGGTTGGAGTATTTGTCCCACTCTTTCTCGACGCGGTCCATCAGGGCCTGCATGCGGCCGAGATCCCAGCCCGCGCAATCGTCGGTCTCGGGCAGGAATCCGAACACCCAGGCATCCAGCACGACGCGCCCGATCGTGGTGATGCCGTGCTTGTCCTTGTGGAATCCGGGATAGGTCATTTTCGGCTGGGTCATGGCGGCGAAGTCGGTCGATTGAGTGCTACGGGTCGGCTTGAGTCGCGGTTGCGACGGGATTGAAAGTGCACCCGCTGACGTTGCAGCGGCGCAAGCTGCAAGGATACCACCAAGCCGACCGGCTTATACCGAACGCGCGTGCACCTGCCACTCGCGCCAGATAGCCACCGACACCGCGAGCAGCACCGGCCCCAGGAACAGGCCGATCAGGCCAAAGGCATTGATGCCGCCCAGCACGCCGAGGAACACCAGCAGGAACGGAATCTTGGTCGGCCCGCTGATGACGAGCGGCCGGATCAGGTTGTCGACCCAACTCACCACCAGCGCGCCCCACAGGAACAGGCCCAGCGCGGCATGGGTTTCCCCTTGCGCCAGCAGGTTCAGCGACAGCCCGATCCAGACCACCGGGCCGACGAAGGGAATCAGCGAGATCAGGGCGGTGATCGCCCCCCACAAGGCCGGCGCGGCAATCCCGGCGACCCAGTAGCCGAGCCCGGCCAGCACGCCCTGCGCCAGCGCGGTCAGCACGATGCCGAACACCACGGCACGCACGGTGACGCCCACCGCCAGGATGTAGCCGCGCGCTGCATCGCCCAGCCAGCGCGTGGCGACCCCGCGAATCTGCGACAGCACGCTGACACCGTGGCGGTACAGGAAGAACAGGGCGAACACCGCCAGGCCGAATTTCGCGGCAATACGCCCCACCCCGCCTGCCAGGGCCTTCAGGGAAGCGGTATCGGAAAAACCCAGCACGCTCACCTGCGCGCGGAACCATTCCGGGTCGCCCTGCACCCGGCCATACTGCTCGGCAAACCAGGCGCCGCCCGGCCAGGCGCGCACGGCTTCCGGCAAGGGCGGCAGACCCTGTGCGGAAAGCTGCTTGAACAGCGCCGTGGCCGCCGCCACGTCCATCGCCACCGTGAACATGACCCATACCAAAGGCAGCAGCAGCGTGGCAGCCACGCCTATCGTCATCAACAGGGCGACGAGGTTGTGGCGTTCGGGTAGCCGGCGCAGCAGCCGCTGGTGCAGCGGCCAGGTGACATAGGCCAGGATGCCCGCCCAGGCCAGCGAGGCCAGAAAGGGCGACAGCACCCAGAAGGTGAGTCCAAAGATGAAGACCAGAAACGCAAACGCCGCCACGCGGCGGGTCAGCGGAGAGTCGATATTGAGCGGCATCTGGCTAGCTTAGCGCAAACGGCAGGCAATTCGGGCACGGCAGGACAGCGCGCCCGCCCATTCCAGCCCGTTCATTTCAGGGGTTGCACGCAT
This sequence comes from Thiobacillus sp., assembly GCA_041592455.1. GTDB lineage: Bacteria > Pseudomonadota > Gammaproteobacteria > Burkholderiales > Thiobacillaceae > Thiobacillus. The sequence goes on from JBFHQA010000013.1 coordinate 13,535, forward strand.
CGCAGCGCTCCGGGTCGGCCTCGCGCCGGTCGGTGCGGGCGCGCGTTTCGCGATGGTCGCACTTGAGGCAAGCCCACACCTCGGACTGAAACTCTCGGGTGGGCACACCGCAGTCGGCACATGGCAGGCCGGGCAGCCGTTCGACGACCCCGTATCCGGGCGTGGCGCAGGCCGGGCAGGCCGACGCCAGGCGCGCGGCCAGGTCGACGGCGGCCGCGCGGATCACGTCCTGGCGGGTGGGGTGCGCGTGGGCGCGCACGTCGTGTTCGAGAAACACCCGGCCGTTGGTGGCCAGGGCCTTCGCGCGGTGGAAAGCCCCCTCGAGTGCGTCCCAGTCGGCGATGCCCTTTTCGATACGGGGATCCGCCCCGTCCTGCGGGCGCAGCACCAGCTGGTGGCCGGGGAAGCCGGCCTCGCGCGCGAACCGGACGGCCGCCTCCCAGTCGTCGGCGAGCAGGTGCGCGTAGCGGGTCGCCTGCTGGGCCCTACCGACCACCTCGATGCCGCGCTCATCGTCGATGAACACCAGCAGTTCGAGATTCCACGGCAGCAGGCCGGTCATCGGATCGGGGCCGAAGGCCCCCTCGCTCGCCAGCCCCAGCGGCAGGTCGGACAGCTGCATCCCGATGCGGGCCTTGCGGCGCGCCGCTTCGAGCTGGGCGCCGGCGCGCGGAATGTCACGGGTGAAGGTGCCCAGCGTGTCGGTATCGAAGCCGGCCACCCGCTCGACCCGGCAGCCCAGCGCGCCGTCCAGCACCGGTGCGATCACGGCTTCCTTGCCATGCTGGGTCAGCAGGGCAATGCGACGGCCCGCGTAGGCTGAACCGGTCAAGACGCTCCCAGCCACTGGTAGGCGGCCAGGCCAACCACGACCAGCGCCACGGTGGCCCAGCCCAGCCTGTCGACGTAGCGATGCAGCACCGCTTCCATCCGCGCGCCGCCCCAGGCCATCAGCCCGGCAACCAGGAAGAAGCGTGCGCCGCGTCCCACCAGCGAAGCCAGCGTGAACGGCAGCAGCGCCATCGACAGCGCGCCGGCAGCGATCGTAAAGACCTTGTAGGGGATCGGCGAGAATCCGGCGATGAACACGGCCCAGAAGCCCCAGCGATCGAACCACTCGACGGCGGTTTCATAGCTCGCCCAGTATTTCGTCGTGCGCAACCAGGGCTCGATGGCGTCGAACGCGAAATAGCCGATCGCATAACCGAACAGGCCGCCGGCCACCGAGGCCAGCGTCGTGATCAGCGCGAAGCGCCAGGCCCGCGACGGATTGGCGAGGCTCATCGGCGCGAGCATCACGTCCGGCGGAATCGGGAAGAACGACGACTCGGCGAAGCTCAGGCCGCCCAGGTACCACGGTGCGCGGCGGTGGCGCGACCACTGCATCGCACGCTGATAGAGAGAAGAGAAGATCCGCATGGCTCAGTCGCCGCGCAGCTTGAATGCCAGCGGCCGTGATGCGAGCGGGCCATGCATGGCGGCGCCCGGGATGAGGCATTGCAGGGTAGCCAGCATGGTCAGCCTTTCGTGGCGTGCAGCAGTTCGGTGAATTTCAGTCCGGTCATGTCGCGGATGACACGCGCCAGATAATACAGAATGAACATCAGCATGAGCGTCGAAGGCAGGGCGATCGCGGGATAGCTCAGCAGCGTGAGCCGGCCCAGCTCCTCGTTGAACGCGGCGCTGCCCGCCGGGCTGGTGACGATCCAGGTCGCCAGAACATAATTCATCGCCGCCGAGAAGAAGAACGTGCCGCCGAGCATCCAGGTGGCGCGCTGCAGCCGCGCCTCGAAGGCCTGGAGCGAACCGCGCGCCTCGAGTTGCGTCCGCACCTTGTCCACGTCGAGGATGGCGGGATTGTAGAGCACGGTCTTGACGAGCGGATAACGGGTCCAGGTCGAGCCCAGCACCACGAGGCCGATCAGCCCGGGAATGGCCGCCTCCTTGACCGCCAGCCACTGCGGGTCGAGCTGCAGCAGGCCAATGCCGCCGGTGAGCAGGATGCTGACCAGGCCGAGCACGGCCAGCAGGTTGAGCTTGCGGCGTATCAGCAGGTCGCGCGCGCCCCATCCCAGCGGAAAGGCCAGCGCCAGCAGCAGCGCATTGACGGCGCCCAGATCCTCAGGACCGGACAGCTTCATCAGGATCAGCGACGGGATGATCAGGGTGACCAGCAGTTCGGTCAGCGTATTGGGCTTGGCAGCGGCAGTCATGTCGGGCTCCGGTTCGGTTGTCAGCGCCTGGCGACGGGCAGGCCCTCGGCGATCCATCCGGTGATGCCGTGGCGCACGTTGTAGACCTTGGTATAGCCCAGGTCTTCGACCAGATGCCGGGCCAGCACGTCGGTGCGGTTGCCGGTGCGGCAGATCAGGACGACCGGATCATCCTTGTTCACCTCGGCGGTGAATTCCGGGGCAAACGCCGGGTTCGGCCGACCGTTCGCGTCGACGAAGGTCAGCGTACGGCTGCCTGCGACGACGCCGGTCTGGCGCCACTCGTCCGGACGGCGGATATCGTAGACCGGCACGCCCTGCGCCTGCAGTTCCTTCAGGCCGGCGTTGTCGACGTTGGTGTAGGGCGGCTCGGCACAACCGCCGAGTCCGGCCGCGAGCAGCACGATACCGAGCAGGCGTCCCATCATCAGTCAGCCCTCTTGCGCGTGGCGATCAGGCTGGCGACCACGCTCGCGCCGATCAGCACGGCGACGATGGCGAGCGACGCGCCGACCGGCACGTGGTACCACGGCATGATCAGCATCTTGGTGCCGATGAAGGTGAGCACCATGGCCAGGCCATACTTCAGCAGATGGAAGCGGTCCGCCACGTCGGCCAGCAGGAAGTACAGCGCGCGCAGGCCCATGATGGCGAAGATGTTGGACGTGAACACGATGAAGGGATCGGTGGTGATCGCGAAAATCGCGGGGATCGAATCGACCGCGAACACCAGGTCGGTGACCTCGATCAGGATCAGCACCAGGAACAGCGGCGTGAAATAGCGCACGCCATTCTTCATGACGGTGAATTTCTCGCCGTGATCGCCCTCGGAAATCCGCAAGTGCTTGCGTGCGAAGCGCAGCACCGGGTTCTTCTCCAGGTCGGGCTCCTTTTCCGCCATCACCAGCATGCGCATGCCGGTCACGACCAGGAAGGCGCCGAAAATGTAGAGCACCCAGTTGAACTCGCGCACCACCCAGGCGCCGGCCAGGATCATGATCGCGCGCATGACGATCGCGCCCAGCACGCCGTAGATCAGCACGCGGCGCTGATATTCGGGCGCGACGTGGAAGGCCGCGAAGATCAGCAGGAAGACGAACACGTTGTCGACCGACAGCGATTTCTCGATCAGGTAGCCGGTGAAGAATTCCAGCGCCTTGCGTTCCGCGATTTCCGGCCCGACCGTGCCGTTCAGGTACCACCACAGGCCGGCATTGAAGACCAGGGCCAGCGAGAACCAGGCCAGCGACCACAGCGCGGCCTCCTTGACGCTGACCTTGTGCGCCTTCTTGCCGCCGAACACGAACAGGTCGAGCGCCAGCATGACCAGCACGAAGCCGATGAAGGCGCCCCACATCCAGGGTTCGCCGATTGAGATTGCAGTCTGGGTATTCATGTCAGGTCGAAAATTTCCATTCAGGAAGGGGTCAATGCGCGTTCGAGCGGGTCAGGCGGTCCATCACGGCAAACAGCACCCCCGAGATCACGAAGGTCATGTGCAGGCCCACTTTCCACGCCAGCTGCTCGGTCGTGTAGGCATCGACGGCGACAAAGGCCTTCAGCAACTCGATGCCCGAAATGGCAACGATGGAACCGATGACCTTGATCTTGAGGTCGGAGAAACTGACGTGCCCCATCCAGTCCGGGCGGTCTTCATGGTCGCCGGTGTCGATCTTGGACACGAAATTCTCGTAGCCGGCAAAAATGATGATCAGCAGCAGGTTCGCCACCAGCGCGACGTCCACCAGCGTCAACACGCCCACCATCACCTGCCCGCCGTCACCGGACAGCACGACGGGCAGCAGGTTGATGAACTCCTTGACGAACTTGTACAGCAGCAGCGCGATGGCGCCGACGAGGCCCAGATAGAACGGCGCCAGCAGCCAGCGGCTGGCAAAGATGAAGCGTTCCAGGAATTGTTCGTAGCTTTTCATTGCCGTCTCAAAATATCGGGGGGCGAGGTCGCGTCAAATGCGGCCACGCCCCCCGCTGTCATGCCAGCAGAACAGGTATTTACTGCACGGCGCGCAGGGCCGCGATGCGCTCTTCCAGCGGCGGGTGCGTCATAAACAGGCGCTTGAGGCCGTGCGCGCCGCCGCCGCTGATGCCGAACGCCGCCATTTTCTCGGGCAGCGGCGCCGGGTGCAGGCTGTTCAGCCGCTCGAGCGCTGCGATCATCGCGCCCTTGCCGGCGAGGCTCGCGCCGCCGCGGTCGGCACGGAATTCGCGCTGGCGCGAGAACCACATGACGATGATCGAGGCGAGGATGCCCAGCACCAGTTCGGCGACGATCATCGTGACGAAGAAGGCCGGACCATGCCCGTTTTCGTTCTTGAACACGACGCGGTCGACCGTGTGGCCGATCACGCGCGACAGGAACATGACGAAGGTATTGACCACGCCCTGGATCAGCGCCAGCGTGACCATGTCTCCGTTGGCGACGTGGGCAACCTCGTGGCCGATCACGGCCTCGGCTTCCTCGCGCGTCATCGTGTGCAGCAGGCCGGACGACACCGCGACCAGCGCGTTGTTCTTGTTCATGCCGGTGGCGAAGGCGTTGACTTCGGGCGAATCGAAAATCCCGACCTCGGGCATGCCGATGCCGGCGTCGGCCGAATATTTCTTCACGGTCTCGACCAACCAGAACTCGGTCGAGTTCGACGGCGCGTCGATCACGCGCACGCCCATCGATTTCTTCGCCATCCACTTGGAAATCGCGAGCGAAATCAGCGAGCCGCCGAAGCCCATCACGGCAGCGAAAATCAGCAGCGAGGTCAGGTTGAGCCCCTGCGAGGTCAGGTAGGGCTCGACGCCCAGCACGCGCATGGTGATCGACAGAACCAGCACAATGGCCAGGTTGGTGGCCATGAACAGAACGATGCGTTTCATGGTGTTCTCCTTGAAAATAACGAGACGGGCACCGGGCCGGGACCCGATGCCTTTTCATGCATGGTCAACAGGATAACGATAGCGCTTGAACAATAAAATACGAATTTTATAATGACATCGTTCGGTAATTTCGATCAATAGCGCGCCATGCTCAACTACAAGCATCTGCATTACTTCCGCACCGTCGCCAAGGCCGGCGCGATCAACCGTGCGGCCGAGAAGCTGCACCTCACGCCGCAGACGCTGTCCGGCCAGATCAGCACCCTCGAGGAGCGACTGGGCGTCGCCCTGTTCCGGCGCAGCGGCCGCCGGCTCGAGCTGACCGACGCCGGGCGCACGGCGCTGACCTATGCCGACGAGATTTTCGACGTCGGCGCCGAGCTCGAGGAGGCGTTGCAGAACAGCGCGGCCGCACGCGTCCACCCCTTCAGGGTCGGCATTGCCGACGTGGTTCCCAAGGCGATCGCCTATCAATTGCTGGCGCCGGCGCTGACGCTGGATGAGCCGGTACGGCTGGTGTGCCGTGAAGACCGGCTGGAGCAGCTGGCCGCCGAACTGTCGATCCACCGGCTCGACATGGTGCTGGCCGACCGGCCGCTGCCTCCCACGATGGACATCAAGGGCTACAGCCACCCGCTGGGCGAATGCGGCATCGCGTTCCTGGCCGCGCGTGCGGTCGCCGAGGCGCTCGCGCCGGATTTCCCCGCGAATCTCAATGCCTGCCCGCTGCTCATTCCGGGCGAGGACAGCGCGCTGCGCATTCCGCTGCTGCGCTGGCTCGAGCGCAAGGCCATCCAGCCCACCATCGTCGGCGAGTTCGATGACAGTGCGCTGATGGGCGCCTTCGGCCAGGCCGGTGCCGGCGTGTTTCCGGTGCCGCTAACGACGATGCAGGCCGTGATGCGGCAGTACGACGTCGTCGAGGTCGGCCAGACGCTGGATATCCGCGAGCGCTTCTTCGCCATTTCGGTGGAACGTCGGCTAAGCCACCCGGCCGTGCTGGCGGTCAGCGAAGCGGCACGGCTCAGGTTCCAGCTGCCGGAAGCAGGCTGACTTCAGCCAGGCATTTCGCCGCTTCAATAGGTGTCATGACCTGAAAGTATGGCACGCAGCGGCGGCGCAACTTGAGCAGCGCGCGATCCTTGGTGACCAGTCCCTGCGCTCCGGACGCCGCGGCCAGTTCGAGGAATTTCTGGTCGTCGGGATCGCTGCAGCGCGGCAGCGCGACCGTCGGCTCGGCTGGCTCGAACTGCGTCGCCAATGATTGATAGGTATCGAGCACAGCCGCCTGCCGCTCAGATGTCAGGCCGAAGGCGGGATACGACAGCACCCGGCGCAGTTCTTCCAGGGTTTCCTGAGTGACCGCGCATCGCACTTGCCGGTTTCGAACGGCATCCAGGATCGGGCGCGCGCGCGCATCGTCGAAATGCAGCAGGTCGAGCACGACATTGGTGTCGAGCACCCACAGGGGGCATGATTTCTGCTGAAGCAGGCTCCTATTCAATACCGGCGTGCTCGGCGATGAACTCGTTGACCCAGTGCTCGGGCTTGGCGCTCGAAAAGCGCCCGACGATCTCGCCCTTGACGAACAGCAGCACGGTGGGGAATCCGCGCAGGCCATAGCGGCCGGCGAGCTTCATGTTGGCGCCCTCGTCGACTTCGACCTTGGCCATGTGCAGTTTGCCGGCGTGATGCGCGATGACGCGCTCGAGCACGGGCGTCAGCGCACGGCACGGCGGGCACCAGTCGGCCCAGAAATCGACCAGGATCGGCCGCGCGTGCGAGGCCTCGATGACGTCGCGGTCGAAGTGTTCGAGATGAGTGTCGAATATCAGGCCCGCGGTATGGGGGGGATGTAAGTCTGTCATGGCGATGCAGTCAGGGTTGGGATGGCCGGCAACGGCGATTATTTCGAATCGATGCCGAGTTTTTTCAGCTTGCGCCACAAGGATACGCGATCGATGCCGAGCATTTTCGCCGCCTGGGTGCGGTTGCCGTCGGCCAGCTTCAGCACGTGCTGGATGTGCTCGGCCTCCTGCGATTCGAGCGTGGCGGGCGTCGCCGCCATCTGCGGCTTGAACACGCGCACGGTCAGCGCGCCGAGGCTCTGCGGCAGGTGCTCGATATCCAGGGTCTCGCCCTGTGCCAGCGCCACGCCGCGCTCGATGAAGTTGGACAGCTCGCGCACGTTGCCAGGGTAGTCGTAGTCGGCCAGGCGCTGCATCGCCTCGGGCGAGATTTCCTGCACGTCGCGGTCCATCATCGCAGCATATTTGCGCAGCAGGTAGTAGGCCAGCAGCGGAATGTCGTCGCGCCGCTCGCGCAGCGGCGGCAGTGTCAGCGTGACGACGTTGAGGCGGAAATACAGGTCGTTGCGCATCTGGCCGTCCTCGACCGCGGCCTTGAGATCGCGGTTACTGGCCGCCACGACGCGCACGTCGACCGGCAACGGCGTGACGGAGCCGACGCGCATCAACTCGCGCTCCTGCAGCACACGCAGCAGCTTGATCTGCATCGACAGCGGCAGTTCGGCGACCTCGTCGAGGAACAGCGTGCCGCCCTCGGCTGCTTCAAACAACCCGATCTTGGTCGACTGTGCGCCGGTGAAGGCGCCCTTCTCGTGGCCGAACAGCTCGCTGGCGGCGAGTTCCTCGTGCAGCGCGCCGCAGTTGAACGCGACGAAGGGCCCCTTCGCACGCAGGCTGTTCTGGTGGATGAAGCGCGCCAGCAGCTCCTTGCCGGTGCCGGACTCGCCGTGGATCACCACGCTGCAGTCGGTGCCGGCGATCTGCCGCGCGGTTTCCAGCAGGCGCTGCATGCCCAGGTCCTGCGTGATGATCGTCGTCTGGTTGGACATCTGCTCGATGCGCAGCTTGAGCTCGCTGTTCTCGCGGCGGATGCGGCGCATCTCGAGCGCGCCGCGCACGACTTCGCGCGCCTCGGCCAGCCGGAACGGCTTGGCGATGTAGTGATACGCGCCCGCCTTCATCGCATCGACGGCCGAGTCGAGCGTGGCGTGCCCGGTGATCATGATGACCGGCACCTCCGGCGTGGTGGCGCGAATATGGGCCAGCACTTCCATGCCGTCGATGCCGGGCATGCGCAGGTCGGTCAGCACCAGGTCAAAGGCCGTGTCCTGCATTGCGGCCAGCCCGTCTTCACCGCTCTTGCACGCCGTGACGGCATAGCCCTCGCGCTCGAACACGTGCTTGAGGTTGGACAGCGCGATCGCCTCGTCGTCGATCAGCAGGATGCGGGGTGTGTCGTTAGCGTTCACGTTGCCTCCCGAGCCTCGGACAGCGGCAGCCAGATCGAGAAACGCGTTCCGCCCTGGGCGCGGTTCTCCACCGCGATGCAGCCATGATGCTCACTGATGATCTCCTCCACCAGGTACAGGCCGAGTCCAGTACCGTCTCCCGCCGAGTGGGTGGTGAAGAAGGGGTTGAAAATCTGGGCCAGGTTTTCCGGCGCGATGCCCGGGCCGTCATCGTCGATCTGGATGTACAGCAGGCTCGCCGCCTTGCTGACAGCCTCGATCTCGCCGACCAGGTGCTGGCTGCCCTTGGGCTTGGCATCGGCCCAGGTACTTTCCACGGCGCTGACGACGATATGTCGCGCGCCGGCATCGGCTGCGTTCTTGAGCAGGTTGATGAAGACCTGGTGCATGCGGTCGCGGTCGGCCCACAGCGCGCGCTCGGGTGCGTAGCCCACGCACACGTCGACCCCCTTGGGCAACTGCCGGTCGACGAGGTCCAACGAGGCCTGGATCAGCTCGGCCACGCTGTGGGCCTGCCAGTTCAACCTGGGTTGCCGCACGCTGTCGAGCAGGCGCCGCACGATGCGCCGGGCGCGCTCGGCCTCGCCGTCGATCTGCGCCATCCACTCGCGGCGCAGTTCCGCGTCGACGGTCTCGCCGTCTTCCATCAGCAGCTGCACCGAAGTGGAAATGTTCGACAGGGGATTGTTCAGTTCGTGGGCCACCCCCGACACCAGCACGCCGAGCGCCGCGGCCTTTTCGTGATGACGCAGCTGGTTCTGCTGCACCCGCAGGCGGTCCAGCATCGTGTTGAAGTGATGCACAAACGATACGATTTCCTTGTCCCGCGACGGCAGGGCCAGCTGCCGGTCCTGCCCCTCGGCCAGCTCGTCGAGCTGCACCTCGAGCTTGCGCAAGGGCCGCACCACCTGCCGCACGAGGAAAAAGGCGCTGCCTATGCCGAGCAGCAGCACGGTGACGAACACCGCCAGCAAGGTCTGGCTCGCCACATGCACGGCATCCGCCAGGACTACCCTTTCTCGACGACTGAATGTCTCGGCCAGCGTCGACAACTCCTGCCCGGCGGCGCGAATGGACTTCTGCTGCTTGATCCGTGCCCGCGGCCCCAGCGAGGAATAGGACATCAGCAGCGCGCGGTACTGCGTCATCAGCTCGCCCACGCGCGCCAGTTCGTCAGGCCCGGCCACTTCATCGAACGCGCTCCGGCCGGCTGCCAGGGCCTGCCCGGCCGCGTCCATCTGCTGCGTCAACTGGTCGATGCTGGTCGGGTCGTCGTACAGGAACAGGTTCTTCTCGTCCCGCCGCATTTCCTGGCTGGCTTCGCGAAACGCCGTGACGGACTCGCCAGCGACGATCCGGGTTTTTACGAAATACAGGTCGGCGAACACCACCACGGCAAATCCCAGCAGCACGGCTTTCGAGAAGCCGTAGGTAATCAGAATTTTTCCGCGAAGACTGCGCATGAGAAATAAGGACGCGAGCGCCACATTTGGGGTGTTGCATATTACAACATCGTTGCACCCTCCTTGCAACGCAACACGCCATTGCCGTTGCATCACGTAACACAAGAACGCCACCGCAATGCGGCAACCCGTTGTTTTTAAATGGACAGATAAGCTGGCACGCTGGTTGCTTGTTAAGCATGCATCTTTCTACATAAACGGGATAACGACCATGATCAAACTGACCGAAGAACTGAAGCGCATGTTGAACGCACTGGCCTCTGCCGACGCAGGCGAGTACATGACCCTGAGCCAGAAGACGCGCTACCTCAACCGCCAGCCCGGCGCCGTCGACACGCTTCCGACCGAAACCGTGATGCCACCCCAGCCTGCAGGCGAACGCCAGCAAGTGGCCCTGTACATGGGCAGCGAACTGCCCGCCGACATGATGCATTACGTCGTGCAGACCTGCGGCCGCCTCAAGCACGGCCTGACCGTGCTGACCTTCCAGTCCGACAGCGCCGCGCGTGCCCTGCTCGCGCCCTACGCCGACGAACTGGCTGCAGCCGGCATCACCATGAAAACCGTGATCCTGTCGGGCGACCCGGTGTCCGGACTGGCGCGCTACCTGCGCCGCCACCCCGAAGTGGCCTTCCTGGCCTGCAAGGAGACCGGCTACCTTGGCCGCAGCTTCCTGAACGGCACGCAACGCCAGGACGTCCTGCCGGTTCCCGTGGTGCTGGTCGCCACCCACGAGGAAGGCGCCCAGCCTGTCGCGCGTCCCCAGCAGGCCGAAGCCATCGTCGGCAGCGTTCGCGCCGCCTGACGCACCGGCAGCGCTCACGCCCCATTCGGCACAGGCCGGGTGGGGGTTTTTTGCCTTCTAAGTTATGGATCGGCAAAGGATTTCTAATGGATGTCCATGGCCGGGCTTCCGGACATTGCTTTAAAATCGTCCTCTCCCTCGCGCATCTGTCGAGTCGATCCACTGCCTAGACTCATCGCCTCATGCTGACACAATTCTTTCCTTTCCTTCGCTGGTTCCCCGTCAAGCAGGACACCTTGCGAGCCGATCTGATCGCGGGCGTGACGGTTGCGATGATCCTGGTTCCTCAGAGCATGGCCTATGCCGCGCTGGCGGGCCTGCCGGTCGTATACGGCCTGTATGCATCGTTCCTGCCGGTCATCATCGCGTCGATGTGGGGCGCCTCGCGCTTCCTGCATACCGGGCCGGTCGCGCTGCTGTCGCTGATGTCGGCCGCGGCCATCGAACCGCTCGCCAGCCGCGGCAGCGACGAGTTCATCCAGCTGTCGCTGCTGCTCGCGCTGATGGTCGGCGTGCTGCGCCTGGCGCTGGGCCTGTTCCGCATGGGCGTGCTGATCAACCTGGCCTCCCACCCGGTGATCCTCGGCTTCACCAATGCGGCCGCCCTGATCATCGGCCTGTCGCTGGTCAACAGCTTCATCAACGTGCCGATGCCGCGCTCGGACACGTTCCTCATCGACCTGTTCCAAGTCGTGCAGCAATTGCCGATCGCGCATCTGGACACGCTGGCTTTCGGCCTCGCCACGCTGGCCGCCCTGTCCCTGTTGCGCAAGCATTTTCCCAGGCTGCCCGGCGTGCTGATCGTCGTACTGGTCGGAACGGCCGTCAGCGCCGCCATCGGCTTCGAGAAAACCGCCCTGGTCTCGCCCGCGCAGATCGACAATGCAGAAGCGCGCGCCGCATTCGAGCGCGTCGCCACCCACGAAGCCGCGCTGAAGCAGGTCAAGGACGCGCAGAAGGCGCTCGCCGAAAAGCTGAAGACCGAATCCCGCCTCGCGCGCACGGACTATTCCCTCAAAGCCGAATCGATGCGGCTCAAGGGCGAAGAAGAAAGCCTCAAGCACAGCCTCTACAGCGAGCGCGTCGACGCCTATCAGTTTGCGCTCACGCCCGTCAGGCAGGCCGACGGCAGCATCCTGTACCGTACCGACGCTAGAAACGGCTGGTTCGAGCCTGTATGGCGCTGGTCCGGCTTCGACAACGGACAGATCAAGCTGTCGGGTGGCGGCAAGGTGGTCGGCAACATCCCCAGCGGCGTGCCCGGCTTCACCCTGCCGACCTTCGATCTCGGGGTGATTTCCGGCCTGTTCGCCACCGCCTTCATCATGGCCATGATCGGCTTCATGGAAGCCACCTCGATTTCCCGGGCACTCGCCGCCAAAACGCGCGAAAAGCTCGACCCGAACCAGGAGCTGATCGGACAGGGTCTCGCCAACATCGTCGGCAGCTTCTTCCAGTCGTATGTCGTCAGCGGCTCGTTCTCGCGGTCCGCGGTCGCAGCGCGCGTCGGTGCGCGATCGGGTTTCTACGCGATCGTCAGTGCAATGGGCGTGCTGCTGGTGATGCTGTTCTTCACCCAGTATCTCTATCACCTGCCCCAGCCGGTGCTGGCCGCCATCGTCATGAGCGCGGTGTTCAGCCTGATCGATTTCAAGTCGATGCTGCATGCCTGGAATGTGCGCCGCGCCGACGGCGTCATCGGCATGGTCACGTTTATCACCACACTGATCATGGCGCCCCAGCTGGCCGACGGCGTGCTGGTCGGCGTGATGCTGACCATCCTGCTGTTCCTGGCCGGCACCATGAGCCCGCGCAGCGAAGTCATGGGCCGCACGTCGGAAGGCATCCTGGCAGGCGCCGCCACCCACGACCTGGCGCCGATCAGCGAGAACTATGTGGTGTTGCGGTTCGACGCCTCGCTCGTGTTCATCAACGCGGCCTACTTCGAGCAGGCCGTGCTCAAGGCCCTGAGCCAGTTTCCGCAGGCACAGGCGCTGCTCGTGCTCGGCAACAGCATCAACCGCATCGATGCCACCGGCGAAGAGAAGCTGCGTGCGCTGGCGCGCGACCTGAAGGCCGCCGGCGTCACCCTGATGCTGGCCGGCCTGAAGAAGCCCGTGCGCGAGGCGCTCGATCGCGCGGGCCTGGACGAAGTCATCGGCGAGGAAAACTTCTTCCCCAGCAAGGACATCGCCATCCGCTCGCTCGATGCGCGTTACGCGCCCGCCGTCGCCCAGTCCGCTGCCTGACCCGGGCAAGCCCCCCTCGCCCCCCTGAGCATCCCGCCCCCGGGTCCGCCCGGAGGCGGTCGCGGCTGCCCGCCCGTGGTCAACCTGCCCGGCCGGCTGAAATTCCGCACGCGCATAATCAATATGCGTACATCTTCAATTATAATTTAATGGTTTTATCATTCACATGAAATACTAAGTCATGATTGCCCTGCTGGAGGCGCATCGCGCCGGCTTGCTGAGCCGCAAGCACTGGTTGCCCAATATCCTCTCAGGGACGATCGTCGGGGTGGTGGCCCTGCCGCTGGCGATGGCCTTTGCCATTGCCAGCGGCGCCAAACCCGAACAGGGCCTCTATACCGCCATCGTGGCGGGGCTGCTGGTCTCGATCCTGGGCGGCTCCCGCCTTCAGATCGCCGGTCCCACCGGGGCATTCATCGTCATCCTCGCCGGCGTGACCGCCGAACACGGCATGGCCGGCCTGCAGATCGCCACCATGATGGCCGGGCTGATCCTGCTGCTGCTGGGCGTGGCGCGACTCGGCACCATCATCAAGTACATCCCCGATCCGGTGATCGTCGGTTTCACTGCCGGCATTGCGGTCATCATCTGGGTCAGCCAGTGGAAGGACTTCTTTGGCCTGCCCGCGACGACCGGCACGCATTTCCACGACAAGGTCTGGCATCTGCTGCAGGCGCTTCCCGACCTGCACTTCGCGACGACGGCCCTGTCCGTGATGTCGCTGCTGCTGGTACTGTATTCGGCCCGGATCCCGGGAATCCGGCGCGTGCCCGGCCCGCTGGCCGCCCTGGTCGTGGCGACATCGGTCCAGGCCAGCTTCGATTTTCAGGGGGTCGCCACCATCGGCAGCGCCTTCGGCGGGATTCCTTCCGGCTTGCCCAGCCTGCAGTTTCCCGAGGTGACGGCCAGCCAGGTCATCCAGCTGATCGGGCCGGCCTTCACGATCGCCATGCTGGGTGCGATCGAATCGCTGCTCTCCGCCGTCGTGGCCGACGGCATGGCTGGCACGCGCCACCACTCCAACCAGGAACTGATCGGCCAGGGCGTGGCCAACGTCGTCACGCCGCTGTTCGGCGGGTTCGCCGCCACCGGCGCCATCGCCCGCACGGCGACCAACATCCGCAACGGCGGCACCAGTCCGCTGGCCGGCATCGTCCACGCCGTGACGCTGGTGCTGGTCATCCTGCTGCTCGCGCCCCTCGCCACGCATATCCCGCTGGCGGTGCTCGCGGCCATCCTGTTCGTGGTGGCATGGAACATGAGCGAGGCGCGGCACTTTGTGCGCATGGTCAGGCGTGCGCCGCGCGCCGACGTGGTCATCCTGCTGGTGACGTTCATGCTGACGGTGTTTGCCGACCTGGTGGTGGCAGTCAACATCGGCGTGATCCTGGCCACGCTGCATTTCCTGCGCCGCATGGCCGCCAGCGTCGAAGTCGCCCAGGTTAACGAACAGGAACTGCATCGGGAATACGCCCATCTCGGCTTCGAAACGCTGCCGCAAGGGGTCATGGTCTACGCGGTGGACGGGCCCTTCTTCTTCGGGGCGGTCGAGAATTTCGAGCATGCACTCGCCAGCACCCACAGCGACCCCCGCCGCCTGATCCTCAGGCTGCGGCGCATGCCCTTCATCGATGCCACCGGCCTGCAGGCCCTGGAAGATGCCATACGCGGCTTTCATGGGCGCGGCGTCGAGGTCGTGCTATGCGGCGCCAATGCCCGCGTGGAACGCAAGCTGTCCCGTTCGGGCATTCTCGACCTGATCGGCCCGGCGCGCTATTTCAAGACCTGCGGCGAAGCGATCAGCAGTTGTCGCGCTGAAAGCCCCCAGCCGGACCAGCCTGATGCTAAGCCGGCAGACCCCCGCGAAGCCGCGAACCAGGTCAGCCGCGAATACCTGAAGCGCACCCCCCAGCCAGGCGGAGACGCCGAAGACTGAGCGTCAGGAAGCGTCCGTGTTGCCCTGGTCGGATGTCGTGACGTACTGCACGCCGTGCTGCGCCAGGTACTCGCGAATCATCTGGCGCACCACCTGGGAGGGCGTCAGGTCCTGTTCGGCGCACAGGCGCTCCAAGGCCTTTTTCTTGGCCGGATCAATGAGGATGGTCAGTCGTGCGGTCTTGTTTTCCATGAGCTTGTACTGCGGTTGATCTTGGGATTGTAGCGGCAAGCCCGGCTCGGGCTCAATTCAGGCGGATTCTGTCATCCCCGAACCGGTGGCTGCGCGTCTGAGTCGGTCGTTCACGGCGTCCCATTCCGGTCCTGGCGGAGGGGTCTCAACCAGGATGACTCGCGCCCCCTGCGCATCGGCCTCGCGCAAGCGCGCGTACAACTCATGGCCAAAACGAGCGGCATCGTCCGGCAGTTGCATCCATCGGCATCTCTCGACCGACCCAGCCCGCCCTCGTGCCAGAACGATCACCTCGCCGTTCGCGGCCTGCCTGACGGCTTCGGCTTCGATCAAATGCGAAGGCACCAGACACAGCGGTGTCGCCGGCGCGTAGTGCGCGTCCAGCATTCCAGGCGCCTTGGGCAGAAGGTTTTTTTCCACGCGGTCCAGTCCGCCGATCACCTGAACCAGCATATCTGTCGTCACGGCCCCGGGGCGCAGCATGCGCGGACGGTCGCCGCTCAAGTCGAGGATGGTCGATTCCAGCCCGACCGAGCACACGCCGCCGTCGACTACAGCATCGATGCGGCCGCCAAGCTCGGCCAGCACATGCTCGGCCGAGGTCGGGCTGATCCTTCCAAACCGGTTGGCCGAGGGCGCAGCGATGCCGCCTTTGAATGTAGCCAGCAAGGCTCGTGCAACCGGATGACCCGGCACCCGTAGGCCTATGGTATCGAGTCCGCCGCTTGCCGCTTCAGCCATGCCGGAAGCTCGCTTCAGTATCAGGGTAAGCGGACCAGGCCAGAACGCACCGGCCAATTGCCATGCTGTCTCCGGCACGTCGCGCGCCCAGCGCGTCATTTCGCTTGCAGACGCAATGTGCACGATGAGCGGATGATCGGCGGGCCTGCCCTTGGCCTCGAAGATGCGTGCGACGGCCTGATCGTTGGCCGCGTCTGCGCCCAGGCCGTAAACCGTCTCGGTTGGCATTGCAACCAAACCGCCTGCCTGTAGTATTTCCACCGCACGTACGATGTCTGCGGGCAGGTCGCCGCTCAAACGCTGGGTCGGATTATCTGGTAGCGGGTTCAAATCAGGCTCTGTCGGCTCATCCGTGTGCGATGTTAACGTATCAGGCGTTCCGCGCGGGTTTGGCTCGAGATGCTCACGTTCCATCACACCAGCACGCGCCAATCCATGCGAGGCCAAAGGCAGCGTGAGCAGGAGTATGGCCACGATCGCCAGCAATCGCCACAGCCACGTCCAGCCCCAACCGGCATCCCAGGCCACCAAGGCCAACCCGGACGCAAATAACGACACCGCAAGCGTGGCTGCCTTGGTCGCCGCATGCTGGCGCGCAAGAGCGTCGGGCAGGCGAATGACGCCCAGCGCCGCAACGAGCAGAATGAAGCTTGCCAGACCGCAGATTGCCCAGCCGATCAATGTCATGGTGGCGCATCCTCGTTGCTGCGGCTCTGCTCCTGAATCAATCGAGCCCACGCCAGCGTTGCGACAAAACCGACCAGCGCAAGGCCGATGGCGACGTCGAGATAGACCGTGCGACCGCTGACCCAGGCGGCGACCAGGCTCAACACGATGGCGACGGCAAACAGGATATCGAGGCCGACTACCCGATCGGTGTGGGTGGGTCCCGCAAGCAAGCGGTAGAACCCCATCATTGCACTGGCACCTGCCACGAGTACGAACAACATCAGCAGCGTCATGCCCGGACTCCGAACAGGGTACGAATGGGTTGCAGGAAATCACTGCGAATCGCTGCCAGAGTCGTGTCGGCCTGTTCGACATCGAGCAGATGCAGCAGCAACTCGCCACGCTCGAGATCGATGTCGACCGTGGTGGTGCCAGGCGTCAGACTGACCAGTGCCCCCAGAAAGCTGGCCGCGCCGTCCGACAACTCACCGTAGGCCAGCCGCACGAACCCCGGCTGCGGCAGCGGCCCACGCCGCAGAATGATGCGCGCAGTCACCCACCCGGATACGAACAGATCCTTCACGAAATTGAAACCCAACCGGGCCAATGCCGACACAAAACTCATGGCGCTCCCCTTCCCGCCCAGAACGCGGCGGTGGCTGTATCGACATAGTGGACGAAGGGCTGCGGGAACAGGCCCAGCAGCAGGATCGCAACGGACAGGCCGACTACGGCCCCATAGGCGGCACGCGGCAGCGGCGTCGGCATCGCTGCATGATCCGGATCCGGATGCGGTTTCCAGAAACCCTCCACCCAGATCTTGCTCATCGAATACAGTGTCAGCAGACCGACCGCCAATGCGACGCCACCCCAGACATAGCGTTCCTGGGCAAAAGCCTCGCTCAGCAGCATGAACTTGCCCCAGAAGCCGGACGTGGGCGGCACCCCCACCAGTGAAAACGCGCTCAGCAGAAACAGCACCGCGAGGAAGGGACGCGCCGGATAGAGTCCGCCGATGCGGCGCAGGTCGTAATGCCCTGCCGCCACCCACATCAGCCCTGCGATCAGGAACAGGTTGGCCTTGACCAGGATATTGTGCAGCAGGAAGAAACTGCTACCCGCTGCACCCGCAGGCGAGGCCAGCGCGATCCCCAGCAACAGGTAGCCGATCTGGCTGACGATATGAAACGCGAGGATGCGCCGAACGTCCCAATGATAGGCCGCTCCCAGCACGCCGCTGACCATGGTGACGATGGCGAGCCAGCCCAGCGCCTCCAGCAGCACGCCGGGCGTGGCGATGAAGACGTCCCCCAGCAGGCGCAGCACGACATAGGCCGCCACCTTGGTCAGCAGGCCGCCCACCAGCGCCAGCACCGGTGCAGGCAGCGTGTGATAGCTCGCCGGCAGCCAGGCGAACAGCGGAAAAGCGCCGGCCTTGAGCAGGAAGGCGAGCAGCAGCAGGCTGATGTAAACAGGCAAGGCCGCCACCAGTTCC
>JBFHQA010000014.1:0-30821 GCA_041592455.1 Thiobacillus sp.
GCTGCAACTCGACATCGGGCATGTCGGGGTTTATCGTGCGCTGGCGCAGGAAGCGGGCTTGAGCGGCGAGGTCGAGCACCAGCTGTTCGGCGCGCTGCAGGCCAAGGACAGCAGCGCCGTCGCGGTATTGACCGCCGGGCTGCCGGCTTCCCTGCAGGATGCCTTCGCGGCGCTGCCGCAGTTGTACGGAGACCGCAGCGTTCTGACCGAGGCGCGCAAGCGCCTGCCACAGCTGCCGGCCGTGGCGGATGCGCTCGATACGCTGGTTGCCGTCGACCAGGGCTTGAACGGGATCGAGGCAGCCTATGACCTGGCCGAATTGCGGGGCTACGGCTACCACAGCGGTGTCGTGTTCGCTGCCTACTCGGGAGGGCGCAGTCATGCGATTGCGCAGGGCGGACGCTACGACGAGGTCGGGCGCGTGTTTGGCCGGGCCCGCCCGGCAACCGGTTTCAGTCTGGATTTACGCGAGCTGGCCATCGTCAGCTCGAATGCACAATAAAAGGGAGATTGCACCATGGCAGCAAAAAATGTCGTCGTCATCGGCACCCAGTGGGGTGATGAAGGCAAGGGCAAAATCGTCGACTGGCTGACCGACCGCGCTCAGGGCGTGGTGCGCTTCCAGGGGGGACACAATGCCGGCCACACGCTCGTCGTCGGCGGCAAGAAGACGGTGCTGCACTTGATCCCGTCCGGCATCCTGCGCGACAACGTCACCTGCTACATCGGCAACGGCGTGGTGCTGGCGCCTGATGCGCTCTTGAAGGAAATGGACATGCTGATCGCGGCCGGCGTCGACGTCGAAGGCCGCCTCAAGCTCAGCGAGGCCTGCCCGCTAATCATGCCGCACCACGTGGCGCTCGACCAGGCCCGCGAGATCGCCAAGGGCGCCGGCAAGATCGGCACCACCGGCCGCGGCATCGGCCCGGCCTACGAGGACAAGGTGGCACGCCGCGCACTGCGCCTGCAGGACATGTTCCACCGCGAGCGTTTTGCCGCCAAGCTCGGCGAGGTGCTCGATCATCACAACTTCATGCTGAAGAACTATTACAAGGCCGATGTGGTCGACTTCAACCAGACGCTGGACAGCATGATGGCGATGGCCGAACGCCTGAAGCCGATGGTGGCCGACGTGCCGCGCAGCCTCTACGAAGCCAACAAGGCCGGCGGCAACCTGCTGTTCGAAGGCGCGCAGGGCACGCTGCTCGACATCGACCACGGCACCTATCCGTTCGTCACCTCGTCCAACTGCACCGCGGGTGGCGCATCAACCGGCTCGGGCGTCGGCCCCTCGGCGATGCACTATGTGCTGGGCATCACCAAGGCCTACACGACGCGCGTCGGCTCCGGGCCGTTCCCGACCGAACTGTTCGACAACGTGGGCCAGTACCTCGGCGAGAAGGGTCATGAGTTCGGCGCCACCACCGGCCGCCAGCGCCGCTGCGGCTGGTTCGATGCCGCGGCGCTCAAGCGCTCGATCCAGATCAACGGCGTGTCGGGCCTGTGTGTGACCAAGCTCGACGTGCTTGATGGTCTCGAGACGGTGCGCGTCTGCGTTGGCTACAAGATTGACGGCGAGGCGTGCGACATCCTGCCGGTGGGTGCCGAGTCGATCACCAATGTCGAGCCGATCTACGAGGATCTACCGGGCTGGAGCGACACCACGGTCGGCGTGCAGGAATTCGACAAGCTGCCGCAGAAGGCGCAGACCTATCTCAAGCGGATGGAAGAACTGTGCGAAGTGCCGGTGGACGTCGTGTCGACCGGACCGGACCGGGTGGAGACGATCGTACGCCGCCACCCCTACGAGGCGTGATGCCTGCAACCAAGGGCCCACAAGCAAAAAGCCGACACAAGGTCGGCTTTTTGCTTACATCTGGTGCCCAGAAGAGGACTCGAACCTCCACACCTTGCGGCACACGGACCTGAACCGTGCGCGTCTACCAATTCCGCCATCTGGGCAATGAGACGCGCATTTTAGATAGACGAATTTAAATTGTCAACGAAGATGACTTCAAAAAAATCACGCAGTCGGTCGAGCAAGCATAAAACCCCGGCGATTCGACTGGCCGATCCGTTCTACGAGCGCGAAGTCGAGCGCTACGAATCGCCGCTGCCCAGCCGCGAATACATCCTGCAATTGCTGACCGAGGCAGGCTGTCCGGTCGACGCCGATGCGTTCGCCCAGCAGCTGCACATCACCGAGGCCGAGTTCGACCTGTTCCAGCGACGCCTGGGCGCGATGCACCGCGACGGCCAGCTGATGCTGAACCGCAAGCGCCAGTTGTGCATCCCGGACAAGCTGGACCTGATCAAGGGACGCGTCGAAGGCCATCCGGACGGATTCGGTTTCGTGTCGCCCGAGGAGGGTGGGGGCGACCTGTACCTGTCGCCCAAGGAAATGCATCGCGTGCTGCACGGCGACAAGGTGCTGGTGCGCGTAGCCGGCTTCGACAAGCGGGGGCGCCGCGAAGGCAAGATCGTCGAGGTGCTGGAGCACGTCAACCGCTTCGTCGTCGGCCGCTACTACCTCGAAGGCGGAGTAGGCTTTTTGATCGCGGAAAATCGCCGCATCAACCAGGACATCCTGGTGCCGGCCGAGCATGCCGGAAACGCCCAGCCGGGACAGGTCGTGACGGTGGAGATCATCACCCAGCCGGGCGCGCACAACGAGGCGGTGGGGCGGGTGTCGGAAGTGCTCGGCAGCTTCACCGGCCCCGGCATGGAAATCGAGATCGCGCTGCGCAAGCATGACCTGCCGTACGTGTTCCCGCCCGAAGTGGAACAACAGGCCGCCAGGCTGCCGAAGAAGGTGCTGAAGAAGGACATGGCCGATCGCGAGGACATCCGGCATCTGCCGCTCGTTACCATCGACGGCGAGACCGCGCGCGACTTCGACGACGCGGTGTATTGCGAGCCGCTCGGCCGTAGCGGCTACCGGCTGGTGGTCGCGATCGCCGACGTCAGCCATTACGTGAAGCCGGGCGATGCGCTCGATACCGAAGGCTATGCCCGGGGCAACTCGGTGTACTTCCCTCGGCGCGTGATCCCCATGTTGCCCGAGGCCCTGTCCAACGGGCTGTGCTCGCTGAACCCCGAGGTTGACCGCCTGTCCATGGTGTGCGACATGCGCATCACCACGACCGGGGCGATCAAGGAATACCGCTTCTACCCGGCGGTGATCTATTCGCACGCACGCCTGACCTACAACCAGGTCTGGGACTGGCTCTCGGGCGCGGCCAAGCCGGACAAGAAGCGGGCCGAACTGATGCCGCACCTGCAGGCGCTGGAGAAACTGTTCCGCGTGCTGCTGAAGGCGCGCGCCAAGCGCGGCGCGATCGATTTCGGCTCGACCGAGACGCAGATCATTTTCGACGACAACGGCAAGATCAAGGAAATCGTGCCGGTGATCCGCAACGATGCCCATCGCATCATCGAGGAATGCATGCTGGCAGCCAACGTCTGTGCCTCGGATTTCCTGCACGGCAACGAGCAGCCTGCGCTGTACCGCGTGCACGAAGGCCCGACCACTGAAAAGCTGGCCGCGCTGCGCGGCTTTCTGGCCGAGTTCGGGCTCGACCTTGGCGGCGGCGACAAGCCGCACGCCAAGGACTACGGTGCGCTGCTCGACAAGATCAAGGACCGCCCGGACCACGGCCTGCTGCAGACCGTGATGCTGCGCTCGCTCAAGCAGGCGATCTACGCACCGGACAACAAGGGCCACTTCGGCCTGGCGTACGAGGCGTACACGCACTTCACATCACCGATCCGCCGCTATCCCGACCTGCTGGTGCATCGCGGCATCAAGGCCGTGCTCAAGGGCGAAAAGCTGCCCGGCAAGGGGCTGGCTGAAATCGGTGCGCACTGCTCGATGACCGAGCGCCGCGCCGACGACGCCACCCGCGATGTCGACGCCTGGCTGAAGACCTATTTCATGCAGGACCATATCGGCAATGAATACAACGGGACGGTCAGCGCGGTCACCAGCTTCGGCATGTTCGTCGCGATCGATGACATCTACATCGAGGGGCTCGTTCACGTGTCCGAACTCGGCCAGGATTATTTCCACTACGACCAGGCCAAGCACATGATGCTCGGCGAGCGCACCGGCAAGCAGTATCGCCTGGGCGATCGCGTTCGCATCAAGGTGATGCGGGCCGATATCGAGACCAGCAAGATCGATTTCAGCCTGGTCGAGCAGGAAAACTCGGCGCTCGACATGCAACGCGCTTTTGCGCATGCGGCGAATGACAAGTTGCAGGCGGCCGACAAGACCGGGGCGGCCAAGTCCAAGCCGGGCAAGCCCAAGGCCTCCAAGGCGAAGTCGGCGAAATCGAAGCCGGCCAAATCCGGATCGGTCAAGTCCAAGTCTAGATCGGGCAGCAAGAAGCCATGAGCGAGAAGTCCTCCGAAAAACTGATCTACGGTTTCCATGCCGTGCTGGCGCGCTTGCGTCACGATCCCCAGGGCGTGCTGGAAATCTATCTCGATCTGACCCGCCGCGATGCGCGCGCGCGCGACCTGGTGCATCAGGCCCGGGACAACAACGTCAAGCTGGCCCAGGTCGAGGCGGATCGCCTGGCCCGGCTGGTCGGCAAGACGGCCAAGCACCAGGGCGTTGTCGCTCGCGTCAGGCCGGTCGCGCTGACACAGTCGCTCGACGAGGTGCTGGAAAACATTGAAGGCGCACCGCTGCTGGTCATCCTCGACGGCGTCACCGATCCGCACAATCTCGGCGCCATCCTGCGCTCGGCCGACGCCTTCGGTGCGCACGCCGTCATCGCGCCGAAGGACAACGCCGTCGGCATCAACGCCACGGTGGAAAAAGTCGCCTCGGGCGCGGCGGAAACCGTGCCCTACATCATGGTGACGAACCTCTCGCGCACCATCGAAGACCTCAAGGAGCACAACATCTGGGTTATCGCGGCTGACATGGACGGCGAGCAGCCGCTGGCGGGTATCGACTGCAAGACCGGCATCGCGTGGGTGCTGGGCGCCGAAGGCGCAGGCATCCGCCGGCTCGTCAAGCAGAACTGCGATCAGGTTGCGCGCATTCCGATCGGCGGAACGGTCGAGAGCCTCAACGTATCTGTGTCTGCTGCGCTGTGCTTGTATGAAACGGTGCGGCAGCGCGGCGCATAATCAACCCCGTACTTTGCGATAGGCCTCGAGCAACCGTTGGTGAATCGCGCTGCCCTCGAAGTTGTCGCCCAGCTTCGTCAATCCAAAGAAGCGTTCGTCCTGGTTGAATAGCGCGAAAGCCTGTTCCAGCGTCTCGCGGCCATACATCAGCGCCAGCGCGTGCTCGAAGGGGTTGGGGTCGGTTAGCTGGACGAGGTCGGCGATGCAGCGATAGACCTTGAGTCGTGCTTCGCTGCGCTGGCCGTACTGGGCCATCCAGGTGCAAGCTTCGAGGATGGCTTCGTCGTCGCCGATGGCGAGCGCGAGCAGCAGCTTGATTTCGCCGACCCGGATATCGGTCCAGGGCGAGTCGGCATCGGGGGCGAGGCCGATCAGCACGGTGACGAGGCGGTCGTCGGCCAGTTCGAGTTCGACCATCAAATCCAGCAGCTCGGCACATTCCTCGACAGTGAGTTCCGGCAGGCGCGAAAGCGCGGGACGGATCAGGTTGCCGACGCTGTTGTTCTCGAACTCGAGTTCCTCGACCGGATAAATCTCGGACACGCCCGGCACCAGGATGCGGCAGGCGTAGACGCCGAGATGCTCGAAGTCGGCGATGTAGATCTCATGGCCTTCTGCATGCAGGGCGTCGACCGACCATGTGTAGTCTTCCTCAGTGGTGGTGCCGAAATTCCAGTCGACAAAGTCGTAGTCGGGCGTGTCGCGCAGGAATTGCCAGGAAATCACGCCGCTGGAGTCGACGAAATGGATTTCGAGATTCTGCGGGTCGGCGATTTCAACCTGATCGAAACCGGGCGCAGGGAAGCCTTCCAGCGAATCGAGCGCACGGCCTTGCAACAATTCAGTGAGCGCACGTTCCAGCGCGACTTCAAAACGCGGGTGTGCGCCGAAGCTGGCGAAGCAGCCCTGGTCCTTCGGGTGCAGCAGGGTGACGTTCATCACCGGATACCGTCCGCCGAGCGAGGCATCTTTCACCAGGATGCCGAAGCCGGCTTCGCGCAGGCCGCGGATGCCGGCGGCGATCCGTGGATAGCGGTTGATGACGTCCTCGGGCACGTCGGGCAGGCAGAGGCCTTCCTCGATGATGCGGAACTTGATATGGCGTTCGAAGATCTCGGCCAGCGCCTGGGTGCGCGCTTCCTTCAGCGTGTTGCCGGCCGACATGCCGTTGCTGACATAGAGATTGCCGATCAGGTTGACCGGAAAGTACGCGGTCTTGCCATCGGAGAGCCGCTGGTAGGGGATGGCGCAGATGCCGCGTTCGGCGTTGCCGGAGTTGAGATCGATCAGCTGGTCTGAACGCACCGCCTGCTTCGGGTTGTACAGGGCATGCAGTTCAGGCGTGAGCAGGTCTTGCGGCCAGGCTGCGTCCTGGGGCACGATCCAGCGCTCATCGGGATGATGCGTGTAGGCTCGATTGGCCAGGGTTTTACCGAGATAGAAATGCGTCCAGAAGTAATTGGTCGACAGCCGTTCGAAGTATTCGCCCAGGGCGCTCGCTCTTGCTGCGAGCTCCGAAGCGCCCTTGCCATTGGTGAAAAGGATCGGGCAGTCGCGGTCGCGGATGTGCACAGACCACACGCCTTCCACCGGGTTGAGCCAGGAGCGTTCCTCGATGTGGAACCCGATCGCCTCGAGCTTGGATTGCAGGGTGGCGATCGACGCTTCGAGCGAGGCGTCCTTGCCGGGGATGAAGTGTTCGGTGGAGGTCATGGGGTGAGGCTTTGCATGGAAGTGAACGAACAGGATAAGCGATGCGTCAAGCGGGGCGTAAAATGAATGTCGTCAATCTGAAATCGCGGCTGCTTCGCGCTGCCCCGACCGCTCCATGCATGTTCGCTTTTCCTTGATCGTTTTGTTGGCTTGCCTTGGGTGTTCCGGACCGGTGACGGCTGCGACCCAGACATTCGGCCTGGGCGATGGCCGGGCTGCGTCAGCGGCCCGCTCGCAAGCGGACTGGGTGAGGCAGGCGCAGGCGCTGGAACGGCGCAGCGACTGGCCGGGCCTGCTGGCATGGGGGCGGGACTGGGCGCAGGTGGACGCGAAGAATCCTCTGGCATGGTTCGTTCAGGGCAGCGCGCTGGCCGAACTGGGGCGTTTTGACGAGGCGATCGCGGCGTATCAGCAGAACGTGCGCATCGCGCCGCACGACGTCTTCGCCCGCAACAATCTCGGCAACGCCTTCCGCGACAGCGGCCGCCCGCGCGAGGCGATGCGGGCGTATCGCGCTGCGGTTGAAATCAATCCCGACTATATTCAGGGTTGGCACAACCTGGGCTTCACGTTTTATCTGACGCGCGGGCAGGCCGGCGTCGCACAGGCGCTGCAAAAGCTTCGGGCTACCGATCCTGCGCTGGCCGAAGTGTGGCGCCGGCTGGCGATCGACTATTCGATCACGCGCGACGAGCGGGTGGCGCGTGAGGCGATTCGGGTGCTGCGCGGACTGAGCGAAGCGGAACGCGCACGCATGTTCGGCATCCTGTTCGACGAAGGCTGAGGCTTACCCGGCCGTCTGCTCGAATTCGGCCACGACCTGGCGCAGGCGGCTGGCTTCCTGCTCCGGTCGCATCAGACTGCGTCGCTGGCGCGCATGCTGGCGCAGGGCCTCATAAAATGAGGGGTCGTCTTCGGCCGACGCCATCAGCCTCGCCAGCTGGCGCTCGTCCCCCACCGGGAAATAGCCGGGGTAATCCTCGCCCAGCATGCCGATGTTGCCGGACATGTGCGAAGCCAGCACGGGCACATCGGCGGCCAGCGCCTCGCAGATCACGTTGGCCCCGCCTTCCATCACCGAACTGATCACCAGCAGGTGGGCTTTTGCAAGACGCTTCAGGACGGTCCGGTGCGGCACGTTGCCGAGCCAGTGCCAGCGCGGCAGCCTGGCTTGCGCCAGCTCGGCCGTCTCGGCCATGTCCTCGCTGAGCGCGCCGCCGAGTTGCGTGACCTGGATGGCGGAATGATCGGGCAGGTAGGCGGTCGCCAGCGCTGCGCGAAAGGGGTCTTTTTCTGCCCGCAGGTGCCCGATGGCGAGCACCTCGAAGCGGGCCTTGGGCGGAGGGCTACGCGGAATGTCGGGCGAGGACTGGTAGACGATCCGGGTTTTCGGGACCAGGTGGGCCGGCAGTTCGTCCGGGCCGCGTTCCTGCAGCACGATCAGCCGGTGCGCCCATTCGAGCGACTGCTGGGCGTCGCTGTCTTCGTGAATGTCGCGGTAGAGATCCGTGCCGGTCAGCGCCACCAGCAGAGGACGGCTCGGGAATTTTTCGGCAAACGCGCGGATCGAGGCAAAGCTGCGTCGCGCGTGCAGCGCCAGCATCAGGTCGGCCGGGCGGCCATCCCATTCCACCTGGACCTTGACCGTGTGGCCCGCCTCGCGCAGGAAGCGGGCCCAGCGAGCAGCGGTGTGCCAGTTGCCGTTGCGGTGCGCGCGGCCGTAGGGGGTGATGAGAGCGATGCGCATGCGGTGAGTGTAGCCTGTCGCGGCGAATCGCGGATAATCCGCGCATGAGCGAAACGACCATCACCTCGCGTGACAATCCGATATTCAAGCGGCTCAGGAAACTGGGCGAGTCCGCTCGCGCGCGACGCCAGGCCGGGATGACCCTGCTGGACGGCGAGCATCTGCTGGCGGCCTATCTGGACGCGGGCGGCCAGCCGCATACGCTGGCGCGGGCCGCCTCGTTCGACGAAGCGCAATGGAGGGTCTGGATGGGCCGCTGCCCGGGCTCCAAGGCCATCGTCCTGCAGGATGCCCTGTTCGACGAGATTGCGCCGGTTTCTTCGCCGACGGGCCTGCTGGCCGAGGCGGCGTGGCTTTCGCCGGTTGCCGGCGACAGCGTGCCGCTGGTCGTCGTGCTGGAAGATATCCAGGATCCAGGCAATCTCGGCGCCATGTTGCGTACGGCGGCCGCGGCCGGGGCCACGCAGGCAGTGTTGTCCAGGGGCTGTCATGACGCGTGGTCGCCCAAGGCGCTGCGAGGCGGGCAGGGCGCCCAGTTCGTGTTGCCGGTCGAGCGCGATGTGGATGTGGCGGACTGGTGCCGGCGCTTCGAGGGCCAAAGCCTGGCCCTGGCGCTGGGGGAGACATGCAGCGTGTACTCGCTCGACCTGAGCGGGCCGCTGGCCATCGTGGTCGGCAACGAGGGGGCGGGACTGACGCGTGCGGTGCGCGACGCGGCAACGTCCGTGGTTCAGATCCCGATGCCTGGAAAGGTGGAATCGCTCAATGCGTCGACGGCCCTCGCCATTGCCGTATTCGAAGCCGTGCGGCAGCGCATCGGCTGAAGGGCTCAGGCGGGACGCGGCAGGGCCCGGTCTCCGGTGCGACGATCTTCGACGATCTGCAACTGGTAGGTTCTGGCGAATTCCAGGACGTAATCGTAGGTGGCGCGGTCTTCGGACTCCAGCCAGGGGGCGACGACCAGGCTGATTTCGCCTTCGACGACGTTGGGTTGCACGCCATACGCGTATCGCAGGCGCGGGTCGGCAATGAAGCTCGCCAGCGCAGCGACCACGCTTTCTATCCAGACCACTGGTTCGAAGGCGTTGTTATCTTCAGTCATGATGGCTCGTGATGGATGGTTGCTTGGCCAGGTATCATGGCCCAATTCCGGGAGTCTGTCTGTTGAGTCGGCAGACTACCGGATAACTTGAGGCCTGGAGTCGAATTTTCTACAGGACACGCTTGAAGCGTCCGCTCAGGTAGCGGAACCGGAGGGCGCGGATGGGCTGGCAGTGTTCTGCAGGGCGCGCTCCCCCGTGCGCCGGTCCAGCTGGATGCGCAGTTGGTTGGCCTTGGCAAAACCCATTACATAGTCGAACGCAATGCGGTCTGTGGATTCGAGCCAGCGCGCCACGACCAGGCAGGGTACGCCTTCGATCATGCAAGGCTGGACGCCGGCTGAATAACGCAGCCGATGATCGACCTGGAAGCTGGCAAGCGTCGAGGACAGACGCTCGATCCAGTCGGAAGGGCGGAATTTCATGCCGTTCTCCAGTACGCTCGAAATCACCAGGTCACTGTCCGGCATGATCTCCACCCTCATTCTGTTCATTATCCGGCTGAATCGGCAGGATTCGGTAAAACTGAAGCCTCGGGCTGTTCGATGGCGTTGTCCGCATTCGAAGCACTGAAACGTCGGGTCCAATCGCGTGCAAGCAGGATGTCGACCTGCTCGGGAGGAACGGGGCGGCTGATGAAATAGCCCTGCACGATCGGGCAACCCAGCGCACGCAACGATTCGAGCTGATCCCCGTTTTCCACGCCCTCGACGACCGTCCCCAGATCGAGGCCCCTGCACAGTGCGAGTATCGAGCTGACGAGGGCTTCGTCGACAGGCGCCTGATGAATGTCCTTGACGAAGTAGCGATCGATTTTCAGCACGTCGAGCGGAAAGCGCTTCAGGTGCGCCAGCGACGAATAGCCGGTGCCGAAATCGTCGACGGCCACCGAAACCCCGAGCGATTTCAACGCCTGGACCCGCTTGACCGCCGAGTCCATGTCTTCCATGAAAATACCTTCGGTCAGTTCGAGTTGCAGGGCATGGGCAGGCAGCCCTGACTGGGCCAGGGCATCCCGTACGCCTTGAATCAGGCCTTCATGCCAGAATTCCTTGCCGGACAGGTTGACGGCAATCTGCAGGTCGCTGAACCCCGCGGCGTGCCATTGGACCGTTTGCCGGCAGGCTGCGAGCAACAGGCTGTGGCCGACCTTGATGATGTCGGCCGATTCCTCGAGCAGGCCGAGGAAGGCGGAAGGCGGCAACAGTCCCCTGGTGGGGTGGTTCCAGCGGATCAGGGCCTCGACGGCGTGGGTCCGGCCGGTGTCCAGGTTGACCTGCGGCTGGTAGTAAAACGTGAATTCGTCGCGTTCCTGCGCGTAATGCAATTCGGTTTCCAGTTGCAGCCTTTCCTCGGCCATCGCGTTCATGGCTTGATCGTATAGCTGGAAGCGGTTCCTGCCATTGTTCTTGGCGTGGTACATCGCCGTGTCGGCGTGCTTGAGCAGGTCGTCGGGCGTCAGGCCGTCGTTGGGGTAGACGCTGATGCCGATGCTGCAGCTGCAGAACAGTTCGCGGCCGGAGATCACGCAAGGTTCGGCCACGGCGGCGAGCGTCTTTTCGACAACCCGCAGCAGGCCATTCACATCGGCCGCGCCGTTGATCACCAGCACGAACTCGTCACCGCCCAGCCGTGCGACCACGTCCTCTTCGCGTGCGCTGGATTTCAGGCGCCGGGCCACCTCGCAGATCAACTGGTCGCCGCTGGCATGCCCGAGCGTGTCGTTGACGCGCTTGAAGCGATCCAGGTCGATGAACATCACGCCGACCAGGGTGCCGCTCCGCCTGGCACGGATCAGCGATTGCTCCAGGCGGTCGCGGAACAGCATGCGATTGGGCAGCCCGGTCAGCGTGTCGTGGGTGGCGAGGGTTTCGCGCTCGCGGTTGATCCGGTTGGTGAAGCGGAAGACGACCTGGGCGACGATCAGGCCGATCAGCAGGGCCAGCGCCGACAGCAGATACATCCAGAACCGCGCCACCTCATTGTCCTGGCGGGCCTTGTTGCTGGCCGCGAGGGCGACGCGCTGGGTCTCGGCATCGAGCTTCAGCAACACCTCCATCACCCTGTCCTGGGCCGGGATCGCCTCGTCGAGCGTGAGTTCGGCCGCATCCTGGGCGAAGTCGTAGTTGATCAGGTCGATGACCTGCAACTGGATCGGCTGGGCGATTCCGGTCAGGCGGCCCTGTTGGTCGATCAATTCGCGCTCGTGCGGATTCAGCGGCAGGCTGAGGAGCGTTTGCCGTGCGGCGATGAAATTGCCCCCGTTCCGGTTGAATTTGAGGAAGAGTTCGTCCCGCTTGAAGGGATCCTCGATGCGGGACAGCAGCACCAGGATCATGGATCGCTCGCGGGCCGAAATGACCATTGCCTTGGTCAGATTCAGTTTGCGCATATGCACATCGACGACCTGGTTCATGCTGCGGGTGGTGACATCCAGTTGCCGCAGGCCGATGGCGGTGACGAACAGGATCAGCAGCAGTTGCATGACAAAGCCGGCGAGCAGGGCGCGCTTCAGGGCGCTGGGGCGCGCGAGGCGCTTGAGGGCCTGGCTCTCGGGCGAATCGGCGTCGGCAGGCATGGCGATCAACTGGGTTCGTATCGGTTTTATCGGTTGGGTATCCAGAGGCGTTTTGGGGCCGTGCGGGACATGACCACACTGTCTGTAACGACAATTCAGGCGAAAAACACAGGGTTGGGAGGCCGTTTCCGGCAGGGTTGGTATGTTTAGACCAGGTTGCGCAGGCGCGCGGCGATTTCTTCCACCGACATGCGGGTGGTGTCGATGACAGGCAGGCCATGACGCCTGAACAGTCGCTCGGCGGAGGCGAGTTCCTGGCGGCACTGCTCCAGGCTGGCGTAACGGCTGTCGGGATAGCGCGCCTGGCGGATCGCGGCCAGGCGTTCGGCCGACAGCGTCAGCGCCCTTAGCCGGGGCAGGTGGGGGACCAAGACAGCGGGCAGCGCATCCTGTCCGAGGTCTTCGGGCGTGAGCGGGTAGTTCGCTGCCCGCAGGCCGTATTGCATGGCCAGGTACAGCGCGGTGGGGGTTTTCCCCACGCGCGAGACGCCCACGAGGACCAGGTCGGCCTGGTCGAGCCGTTGCGGCTGCAGGCCGTCGTCGAGCGCCAGGCTGAAATTCACCGCGTCCATGCGCGACTCGTAGTTGCCCGCCATGCCGTGGGTATGGCCGCCGCGCGGCGTCATGGCTTGCCCCAGCGCGGCTTCGACCGCGGGCGCGACGAGGTCGAAGACGTCGAACAGCTTGGCGCAGCGCTGGCGCAGGATGTCGCGCAGGGCGGGATCCGTCAACGATGAAAAGACCAGTGCATCGGGAACGGCCGCCATCCGGGCGGCGGCTGCCTGCGCTTTGTCGGCGCTGTCGATGAACGGCAGCACAATCAGGCTAAACTCGATGCTTGAGAACTGCGACAGCACGCTTTTCGCCACCGCCTCGACGGTGACGCCCGTGTGATCCGATACGCAGAATGCAGTGCGAATATTCATGGAGAGAGTATGACGGCCCCGGCTGACTATATCGTTCCCCTGGAGTCCATGTCGATGGCTGACGTGCCGCGGGTGGGTGGCAAGAATGCCTCGCTGGGCGAAATGATCCGCAGCCTGGCCGATGCCGGCGTCAAGGTGCCGGGCGGCTTTGCCACCACGGCGCAGGCCTTCTGGGACTTCCTGGACCACAATGACCTGCGCGCGCGCATCCATGATCGCCTGGCGGCGCTCGATGTGGCGGATGTGACCGCGCTGGCTCAGGCCGGGGCCGAAATACGGAGCTGGGTGGAGGCGGCCGCCTTGCCGCCTTCGCTGGAATCCGGCCTGCGCGAGTCCTATCGCCAGCTGGGCCAGGATGTGTCGGTCGCGGTGCGCTCGTCGGCCACGGCCGAAGACCTGCCCGACGCCTCGTTCGCCGGCCAGCAGGAAACCTACCTGCACGTGCAGGGCGAGGCGTCCGTGCTGACGCATGTGCGCAAGGTGTTCGCCTCGCTCTACAACGACCGTGCGATTGCCTATCGGGTGCACCACGGCTTCGCCCACGCCGACGTAGCGTTGTCGGCCGGCGTGCAACGCATGGTGCGGTCCGACCTGGCCTGCTCGGGCGTGCTGTTCACGCTCGACACCGAATCGGGCTTTCGCGACGTGGTGTTCATCACCGCCGCCTATGGCCTCGGCGAAACCGTCGTCCAGGGCTCGGTGAATCCGGACGAGTTCTACGTGCACAAGCCCACCCTGGCCGCGGGATTTCCCGCCGTGGTGCGGCGCGAGTTGGGCGAGAAGGCCATCCGCATGGTCTGGCGCCAGGCTGGCACCGTGATCGAGGACACGCCCTCCGAGATGCGCCGCCGCTTTGCCTTGAGCGATGCCGAAGTGCTGGAACTGGCGCGGCAGGCCGTTGCGATCGAGGCACACTACGGCCGTCCGATGGACATCGAGTGGGCCAAGGACGGCGAGACCGGCGAACTGTTCATCGTGCAGGCGCGCCCCGAAACCGTGAAGGCGCGCGCCGGCGGGGTCGGCGAACGCTATGTGCTGGACGCCGGCGGCGAGGTCCGGATCACCGGGCGCGCCATTGGCCAGAAGATCGGCGCGGGCCCGGTGCGGGTGATCGCCAGCCCCGCGGAAATGAGCCGGGTCCAGCCCGGAGACATCCTCGTCACCGACATGACCGACCCCGACTGGGAACCGGTCATGAAGCGCTCGGCGGCGATCGTCACCAACCGCGGAGGGCGCACCTGCCACGCTGCGATCGTGGCGCGCGAACTGGGCATCCCGGCCGTGGTGGGCGCGGGCAACGCCACCGAGGTGCTGAAGGATGGCGAGGTGGTGACGGTGTCGTGCGCCGAGGGCGACACCGGCATGGTGTATGCCGGCAAGCTGAAGTATTCCGTCGAGGCGGTGGAAACCGAATCCCTGCCCAAGCCGCCGGTCAAGCTGATGATGAACGTCGGCAACCCGGAACGGGCGTTCGAGTTCGCGCAGATCCCCAATCATGGCATCGGGCTGGCGCGGCTTGAGTTCATCATTGCCCGCATGATCGGCGTGCATCCGCTGGCCCTGCTGGACCATGCCGGCCAGCCGGAAGACGTACGCGCCGAGATCGATCGTCGGTGTGCCGGTTATGCCGATCCGGTGGCGTTCTATGTCGACAAGCTGGCCGAGGGCATCGCCACGCTGGCCGCCGCGTTCTGGCCGCAGCCGGTCATCGTCCGGCTGTCGGACTTCAAGTCCAACGAATACGCCAACCTGGTCGGTGGCGACCGTTACGAGCCAAAAGAGGAAAACCCGATGCTGGGGCTGCGCGGCGCGGCGCGCTACGTATCTGAACTGTTTCGACCGGCCTTCGAGCTGGAATGCCGTGCGCTGAAGAAAGTACGCGACGACATGGGGCTGGTCAATGTCGAGGTGATGATGCCTTTCGTGCGCACCGTCGAGGAGTGCGTGGCGGTCGTCGACCTGCTGGCGGCCAATGGCCTGCGCCGCGGGAACAACGGCCTGCGCGTCGTCATGATGTGCGAAATTCCCTCGAACGTGCTGCTGGCAGACGACTTCCTGCAGCATGTCGACGGGTTCTCCATCGGAAGCAACGACCTGACCCAGCTGACCCTCGGCATCGACCGGGATTCCGGCCTGGTGGCCGAGAGCTTCGACGAGCGCAACCCGGCGGTGAAAAAGCTGCTGGCCGAGGCGATCGCCGCCTGCAGGCGGCACGGGAAATACATCGGCATCTGCGGCCAGGGGCCGAGCGACCATCCCGACCTGGCCGAATGGCTGGTCGAACAGGGAATCGGCTCGATTTCGCTGAATCCGGACACCGTGGTGGCCACCTGGCGGCGCCTGGCCGCGGGATGATGGCCCGAAACCGGTCCGCAAGTGTGGCTTTCATGTCATTGAGACATCGCCGGGTATGGAGTAAAATCCGTCATCACCCGCCCCCGCTCATAACATGACGAAGTATGTGTTTGTCACCGGTGGGGTGGTTTCTTCCCTAGGGAAAGGGATCGCCTCCGCTTCACTCGCTGCGCTGCTTGAATCGCGCGGTCTCCGTGTCACCCTGTTAAAGCTCGATCCGTACATCAACGTCGATCCTGGAACCATGAGTCCGTTCCAGCATGGCGAGGTATTCGTGACCGACGACGGTGCGGAGACCGACCTCGATCTCGGCCATTACGAGCGCTTTTCCAGCGCCCGCATGAGCAAGCGCAACAATTTCACTACCGGTCAGATCTACAAGTCGGTCATCGACAAGGAGCGCCGCGGCGACTATCTCGGCGGCACGGTACAGGTCATTCCGCACATCACCGACGAAATCAAGCGTTCGATCCGCGCGGGCGCCGAAGGCGCCGACGTGGCGATGGTCGAGATCGGCGGCACGGTGGGAGACATCGAGTCGCTGCCTTTCCTGGAGGCGATCCGCCAGATGGGCTTCGAGGATGGCCCGGAAAACACCTGTTTCATCCACCTGACGCTGCTGCCCTATATCCCGACCGCGGGCGAACTGAAGACCAAGCCGACCCAGCATTCGGTCAAGGAACTGCGCGAAATCGGTATCCAGCCCGACATCCTGCTGTGTCGCGCCGACCGCGAGATTCCGGTCGACGAGCGCCGCAAGATCGCGCTGTTCACCAACGTGCGGCCGGAAGCGGTGATCCAGGTGCTCGACGCCGATTCGATCTACAAGATCCCGGCCATGCTGCACGAGCAGATGCTGGACGAGATCGTCTGCCACAAGCTCAACATCCTGGCGCGCGCCGCCGACCTGACGGTCTGGAAGAGCCTGGTGCATGCGCTCGAGCATCCCAAGCACACCGTCAAGATCGCCTTCGTCGGCAAGTATGTCGACCTCACCGAGTCCTACAAGTCGCTGACCGAAGCGATGATCCATGCCGGCATGCATACCGAAAGCCGGGTCAAGGTCCAGTACATCGATTCCGAGCAGATCGAGAAGTCCGGTACCGATTGCCTCAAGGACATGGACGCGATCCTGGTGCCGGGCGGCTTTGGCAAGCGCGGCGTCGAAGGCAAGATTGCCGCCATCCGCTACGCACGCGAGAACAAGGTGCCCTACCTCGGCATCTGCCTCGGCATGCAGCTCGCCGTGGTCGAGTACGCGCGCGACATGGCCGGCATGGCCGACGCGCACTCCACCGAGTTCGAGCCCACTACCACGCATCCGGTGATCGGCCTGATCACCGAGTGGTTGGACCGCGGTGGCCAGGTCGAGAAGCGCAGCCAGCAGTCCGACCTGGGCGGCACCATGCGCCTCGGCGGCCAGCCCTGCGACCTCAAGGAAGGTACGCTGGCGCGCGAGGTCTATGGTGCGGCGCACATCACCGAACGCCACCGCCACCGCTACGAAGTCAACAACACGCTGCTGGCCGACCTGGAAGCGAAGGGCCTGGTGGTTGCGGGCCGCGCGCCCGGCACCGACCTGTGCGAAATGGTCGAGCTGCCGACCTCGGTGCACCCCTGGTTCGTCGGCTGCCAGTTCCATCCCGAGTTCACCAGCAATCCGCGCAATGGCCACCCGCTGTTTATTGCGTTCGTGAAGGCTGCGCTGGCGCATCAGCAGGAGGGCAAGGCATGAAGCTCTGTCATTTCGAAGCAGGACTCGACCAGCCGTTGTTCCTGATTTCCGGTCCCTGCGTCATCGAGTCCGAGCAACTGGCGATGGACACGGCCGGGCAGTTGAAGGAAATGTGCGCTGCGCTGGGCATCCCGTTCATCTACAAATCCTCGTTCGACAAGGCCAACCGCTCGTCGACCCAGTCCTTCCGCGGCCTGGGCCTCGAAGAAGGCCTGCGCATCCTGTCCGAGGTCAAGGCGAAGATCGGCGTGCCGGTGCTGACCGACGTGCACGAGGACACCCCGCTCGACGAAGTCGCCGCGGTCGTCGACGTGCTGCAGACGCCCGCCTTCCTGTGCCGCCAGACCAACTTCATCCAGAACGTCGCGCGCACCGGCAAGCCGGTGAACATCAAGAAGGGCCAGTTCCTTGCACCGTGGGACATGCAGAACGTCGTCGACAAGGCGCGTGCGGTCGGCAACGAGCAGATCATGGTCTGCGAGCGGGGCGTGAGCTTCGGCTACAACACGCTGGTGTCGGACATGCGCGGGCTCGCCATCATGCGCGGAACGGGCTGCCCGGTGGTGTTCGACGCCACGCATTCGGTGCAGCAGCCGGGCGGCCAGGGCACCAGCAGCGGCGGCCAGCGCGAATTCGTGCCGGTGCTGGCGCGCGCGGCGGTGGCGTCGGGCGTGGCGGGCGTGTTTGCCGAAACCCACCCGAACCCCGCGGCGGCCTTGTCCGACGGCCCTAACGCATGGCCGCTCGGACAGATGAAAGCATTGCTGGAGACGCTGAAGGAAATCGACGCGCTGGTGAAACAGCGCGGCTTCATCGAAGACACCCTTTTGAAAAACTGAACCATGCGCCCGCATCTCCATAACAACCATGGCGGGCGCAGCATTCGAATACTTAGGAAAGAAGAAAATTGAGCGCAATCATTGATGTCATCGCCCGCGAAATCCTGGATTCTCGCGGCAATCCCACCGTTGAAGCCGACGTGCTGCTGGAGTCCGGCGTGCTGGGCCGCGCCGCGGTTCCGTCCGGCGCCTCGACCGGCAGCCGCGAGGCGATCGAGTTGCGCGACGGCGACAAGTCGCGTTATCTGGGCAAGGGCGTGCTGAAGGCGGTCGAGCACGTCAACACCGAAATCTGCGAAGCCATCATCGGCCTCGACGTCGAAGACCAGGCCTTCATCGACAAGACCATGATCGAGCTCGACGGCACCGAGAACAAGTCGCGCCTCGGCGCCAACGCGCTGCTGGCCGTGTCGATGGCCTGCGCCCGCGCCGCCGCCGAGCAGGCCGGCCTGCCGCTGTACCGCTACCTCGGCGGCGCCGCGCCGATGGCGATGCCGGTGCCGATGATGAACATCATCAACGGCGGCGCGCATGCCAACAACAACATCGACATGCAGGAATTCATGATTATTCCGGTCGGCGCGCCGAGCTTCCGCGAAGCGCTGCGTTATGGCGCCGAAGTGTTCCACGCGTTGAAGAAGCTGCTGGACGACGCCGGCATGGCGACCACCGTCGGCGACGAAGGCGGCTTTGCACCGAACCTCGAATCGCACGAAGCCGCGCTCAAGCTGATCGTGCAGGCGATCGAAAAGGCCGGCCTGCAGCCCGGCATCGATGTCGCCATCGGTGTCGACTGCGCCGCGTCCGAGTTCTACAAGGACGGCCGCTACCACCTCGAGTCCGAAGGTCTGAAACTGACCTCGGCCGAACTGACCGACTATCTGGCCGCCTGGTGCGACAAGTATCCGGTCATCAGCATCGAGGACGGCATGGCAGAAGGCGACTGGGACGGCTGGAAGACGCTGACCGACAAACTGGGCAAGCGCGTGCAGCTGGTGGGCGACGACCTCTTCGTCACCAACGCCAAGATCCTCAAGGAAGGCATCGAAAAGGACATCGCCAACTCGATCCTGATCAAGGTCAACCAGATCGGCACGCTGTCCGAAACCTTCCAGGCGATCGAGATGGCCAAGCAGGCCGGCTATACCGCCGTGATCTCGCACCGCTCGGGTGAAACCGAGGACAGCACGATCGCCGACCTGTCTGTCGCGACCAACGCCCGCCAGATCAAGACCGGCTCGCTGTCGCGCTCCGACCGCATGGCCAAGTACAACCAGCTGCTGCGTATCGAAGAGGAACTGGGCGATACGGCGAGCTATCCCGGACGCGATGCTTTCCGCCAGCGCGGCTAACCTCAGTGCGGGCAAGCTGATCGCCCGCATTCGCAGCCAGGGTCTGACCTGGTCGCTCGTGGCGGCGCTTGCGCTGCTGCAATATCCCCTTTGGTTCGGCGAAGGCGGCTGGCTGAAGGTGCGCGAGCACGCGCTCAGTATCGAGACCCAGCAGGCGCTGAACCAGCGCCTGCAAAACAGGAATGCGGGTTTGCTGGCCGAGGTCGGCGACCTGAAGCAGGGACGTGACGCGATCGAAGAGCGTGCGCGTAATGAACTGGGCATGATCGCTCCGGACGAATGGTTCGTCCGTGTGGTGGCGGCCCAAACCATTCAGTCGGGAAAAACGAATGAGTGATTTGCAAGTCTGGCTGTTGCTGATCGGAGCGGCTGTCGTCGCGGCCGTGCTGCTGTTCAACTGGTTTCAGGAACGCCGTTTCCGCAAGCAGGCAGATGCGGCATTCCAGGCGCCGGCCGGCGATGCCCTGATGCAGCCGGGCACGGAACCACGCGAGCGTCATGACCGGGTCGAGCCCGCCTTGCGCGAACCGGTCTTTTCCAGCGACGGCGAAGGCGCAGTTGAGCGCCACCCCGAACCCCGGCTGCACATCGAAGTCGACGACCGGGAGGACGATGTCCCGCCCCGCGCGCCTGAACCCGCCGCTGCCCAGCCGGCGCCTCCGCCTGCACCCGCCGTTCAGTCACGCCCCGCAGGTACCCAGTCAGCTGCTTCGGCGGCGGCTTATGACGAACAGATCGAATATCGCGTCCGCATCGGCAGCGAGGGCGTACTGGCCAGCGTGTTTGCCGATGCGCTGAACCATTCCCGCACGTTGGGCAAGCCGGTTCGCTGGTCGGGTTTGCCGGTGAACGCGACGGAGTGGGAGGAGGTTCAGCCCTGGCGGGACGTCAACTACCAGCAGGTGGTCGTCACCATGCAGCTGGCCGATCGCAATGGCGCGGTCCAGGAAGAACAGCTGTCGGCGTTGTGCGCCATGCTGAAGGATGTCGCGCAGGCTCACGGACTGCGCATCGCCTGCGACGATACCGCTGACGCGCTGGAACGCGCGCAGGCCATCGACCGTTTCTGTGTCGATGTCGACGTGCTGATCGGCCTGAACGTGGTCGCGCGCGGCGAAGGGGCGGTGAACCTGTCACGCATCGTGCGCGAAGCCGAAGGCGGCGGCATGGTGCTGGGCGTGGACGGCGTGTTCCAGTTGCTCGACAGCCGCGGCGAGCCGCTGTATGCCTTGTGCAATCACGATGCCGAGCCGTTCACTGCCATGGCGGTCGAAGGACAGACCTCGCAGGGGGTCACCCTGCAGTTCGACGTTCCGCGAGTGCCGGACGGCCTCAAGGTGTTCGACGGCATGGTGGCATTCGGCCGCAAGCTGGCCCACGAAGTCGGCGGCATCCTGGTCGACGACAACCTGCGTCCGCTGACCGATACCGGCATCGAAAAGATACGTACCCAGTTGATGCAGATCTACGAGCGCATGGAAGCGCGTGGCGTGCCTTCCGGGTCAAGACGGGCGCTACGTCTGTTCTCCTGATGGCTTCACCGGATATCCTGGCGCGCGTTCAGGCGTTGCGCCAGGAAATCGAGCGGCATAACCATGCCTATTACGTGCTCGACCAGCCCACGATTCCCGATGCGGAATACGATCGGTTGTTTCGTGAACTGCAGTCGCTCGAAGCCGAGCACCCTGAACTCGTCACCCCGGATTCACCCACCCAGCGGGTAGGCGGCAAGCCGCTGGAGGGTTTTGCGACGGTGAGGCACGCGGTGCCGATGCTGTCGATACGCACCGAGACCGATACCGAAGCCAGCGGCGCGCAGGCGTTCGACGCGCGCGTGCGCAAGGAACTGGGCCTGCAGCCAGGCGACCCGGCGGTCGAATATGCGGCCGAACTGAAGTTCGACGGGCTGGCCATCAACCTGCGATACGAAGCCGGCGTGCTGGTCTCGGCGGCGACCCGGGGCGATGGCGAGACCGGCGAGGACGTCACGCAGAATATCCGCACGATCCATGCCGTTCCGCTGCGGCTCGATACGTCATCGCCTCCCGACGTGCTCGAGGTGCGGGGCGAGGTCTTCATGCGCCGCGACGATTTCGAGCGCTACAACGCGAAGCAGCGCGACGCGGGCAAGCCCACGCTGGTCAACCCGCGCAACGGCGCGGCAGGCAGCATCCGCCAGCTCGATCCGGCCATCGCGGCGCAGCGTCCCCTGTCGTTCTTTGCCTATGGGCTCGGCGAGGTCAGGCACTGGATGCATGCACCCGCCACCCACAGCGCAACCCTGGATGCACTGGCGGAACTGGGCCTGCCGGTGTGCGGCGAGCGCGTCACCGGATCGGGCGCGGACGCGCTGGTGGCCTTTCATGACGACGTGGCGTCGCGCCGCGATCAATTGCCCTTCGATATCGACGGCGTGGTGTACAAGGTCAACCGCTTCGACCTGCAGCGCGAACTGGGATTCGTGACGCGCGAGCCGCGCTGGGCGGTGGCGCACAAGTATCCGGCGCAGGAACAGATGACGACCGTGCTGGGCATCGAGGTCCAGGTCGGGCGCACCGGCGCGCTGACTCCTGTGGCGCGGCTTGCACCGGTGTTCGTGGGCGGCGTGACGGTCACCAATGCGACCCTGCACAACCAGGATGAGATCGACCGCAAGGACGTTCGCGTCGGCGATACCGTGATCGTCCGGCGCGCGGGCGATGTGATCCCCGAGGTCGTCTCGGCAGTGATCGATCGTCGGCCCCAGCCCGAGCCGCCCCGCTTCAGCATCCTGCAGAGCTATCCGGTGTGCCCGGAGTGCGGCTCGCATGTGGTGCGGCTGGAAGGGGAGGCCGTCGTGCGCTGCACCGGCGGCCTGTATTGCCCGGCCCAGCGCAAGCAGGCCCTGCTGCACTTTGCTGGGCGGCGCGCCATGGACATCGAAGGCCTGGGAGACAAGCTGGTGGACCAGCTCGTGGATCGCGGCCTGGTGCACACGCCGGCGGAGCTCTACGGCCTGAGCCTGGACACGCTCGCAAGGCTCGATCGCATGGCCGAGAAGTCCGCCGCCAACCTGTTGTCGGCGATCGAGTCCAGCAAGGCCACGACGCTGGCGCGCTTCATTTTCTCGCTCGGTATTCGCAATGTCGGTGAAACGACTGCCAAGGATCTGGCCAGGCATTTCGGTTCGTGGGATAGACTGGTGGCAGCAACCGAAGCGGAGCTGCTCGCCGTGCGCGATGTCGGCCCCATCGTGGCGCAGTCCATCCTGCAGTTCCTGGCCGAGCCGCACAACCTCGAGGTCGTCAGCACGCTGCGCCAAGCCGGGGTCAAATGGGCCGAAGATGGCGGGATGCAACAAACTGCAGGTATCCTTACGGGTAGGACTTTCGTACTAACCGGCACCTTGCCGACGCTGACGCGCGACGCGGCGAAGGACCGGATCGAGGCCGCAGGCGGCAAGGTGACGGGTTCGGTGTCGAAAAAGACCGATTACGTGGTGGCGGGCGAGGAAGCAGGCAGCAAGCTGACCCGGGCGCAGGAGCTCGGCATCACGATACTCGACGAAGCCGGCCTGCTGGCCCTGCTGGAGCCGCACGATAACAACAAGCAGCACGCGCTGGATTTTTGAACCAAAGGAATTTCAGGGAAGAGCAATGCAGAAAGTCAAAAAAGCCGTATTTCCCGTGGCCGGCCTCGGCACCCGTTTCTTGCCGGCCACCAAGGCCAGCCCCAAGGAAATGCTCCCCATCGTCGACAAGCCGTTGATCCAGTATGCCGTCGAAGAGGCGATGGACGCGGGCATTACCGACATCATTTTCATCAGCAGCCGCACCAAGCGGACCGTCGAAGACCACTTCGACAAGGCGTACGAGCTGGAAACCGAACTGGCCGCACGGGGCAAGAATCGCGTGCTCGAACTGGTGCAGTCGATTCGTCCGCCGGGCGTCAACTTCATCTACATCCGCCAGGCCGAAGCGCTGGGACTGGGTCACGCGGTACTGTGCGCGCAGCCGGTGATCGGCGACGAGCCCTTTGCAGTCATCCTGGCCGACGACTTGATCGATGGCAGCCCGGCCGTCATGAAGCAGATGGTCGACCAGTATGATTTCTACCAGTGTTCGGTACTCGGCGTGCAGCAGGTGGCGCCCGAGGAAACCGGGTCATACGGCATCGTCGACGCCACGTCGCTGGACGAGCGCGTGTCGCGGGTGAACGCTATCGTCGAAAAGCCCAAGCCCGATGTGGCACCGTCCACGCTGGGCGTGGTCGGCCGCTACATCCTGACGCCGCGAATTTTTCACCATATCCAGCATCTCAAGCCCGGCGCGGGCGGCGAGCTGCAACTGACCGACGCGATCGCGGCGCTGCTGATCGAGCAGCAGGTGCTGGCCTATGCCTTCGACGGGATTCGCTACGACTGCGGCAGCAAGCTGGGCTACCTGCAGGCGACGGTGGAATATGCGCTGAAGCACGCAGAAGTTAGCGAAGAGTTCGAGAACTACCTGAAGGGCCGCATGTGCTAAACCCGCATCGGTGAGGGCTTGGCTTCATGGCCAGGCTCTGCCGTCCGGGAGTCCTGGCGAGTTGTTTCCTGAGAGGGGCCCTAGCCAAGGCTCATGACGTTGGCTTGTCCTGTGGATTTGTCGTGGAACGCGAGGTGATTCTGCAGCCATTCGTCCAGCTTGTCCGCCGGCATGGGCTTGCCCATGAAATACCCTTGTGACTGGTCGCATCCGAGAATGCAGAGCGTGTCCCAGACCGACTGCGTTTCCACGCCTTCGGCCGTGACCTTGAGCCCGAGATTGTGGGCGAGGTCGATGGTCGAACGCACGATGACGGCATCGTTGTCGTTCTCGTCCATTTCCATCACGAAGGACTTGTCG
This sequence comes from Thiobacillus sp., assembly GCA_041592455.1. Classification (GTDB taxonomy): domain Bacteria; phylum Pseudomonadota; class Gammaproteobacteria; order Burkholderiales; family Thiobacillaceae; genus Thiobacillus. The sequence goes on from JBFHQA010000014.1 coordinate 24,353, forward strand.
ATTTTCAGTTCATCCACCGGCAGTCGCTTGAGATACGCGAGCGAGGAGTAACCGGTACCGTAGTCGTCGATGGCCAGGGTCACGCCCATCTTGTCGAGCTCGGTCAGGATGGCAAGCCCGTTGCTGGGGTTGGACATCACGGCGGTTTCGGTGATTTCGAGCGTGAGATGCTTGGGGTCCACGCCGCTGTCTGCAAGCAGGCGGCCCACGCTGGCGGGAAGCTCGATGTCATGCAGGTTGCGCGCGGACAGGTTGACCGCCATGTTGAGGACGATGCCTCTTTTCTGCAAAGCCAGTTGCTGCTCCAGCGCGGTCTTCAGTACCCAGTGGGTCAGCGGGCCAATCAGGCCAGCCTCTTCGGCCAGGGGAATGAAGGCGTCGGGCGCCAGGAATCCGCGATGTGGGTGATTCCAGCGCACCAGGGCTTCCAGCCCGATGACACGCTCGTTGCGGTGGTCGATCTGCGGCTGGAAATACAGGCAGAGCTGATCGTTCTGGATGGCGGCGCGCAGTTCGCTCTTGAGCGATAGTTCCCCCCGGTTGGTTCGCTCCTGGTCCGGCGTATAGACGGCGAACCCGATGCCGGCACGCTTGGCGACGTACATGGCGATGTCCGAGCAACGCAGCATGCTGCTGGCATCGTCGCAATGCTCGGGATAGAACGACAGCCCCAGGCTTGCGCCGATGTCGATGCTCTGGTTTCTCCAGAGAAACGGCTTGTCCAGCGCGTGCAATATCTTGTTGGCAATGAATGAAGCCCCCTTGGGCTCGAGGTTGTGGATCAGCACGACGAATTCGTCCCCGCCCAGGCGCGCCACGGTATCCTCTTCCCGTACGGTTTCCTTCAGTCGATAGCCGACTTCCCGCAGGAGTTCATCCCCGACATCGTGCCCCAGGGTATCGTTGACTTCCTTGAAGCGGTCCAGGTCCATCAGCAGCAATCCGAACGAAAGCCGATCGCGCTTGCACAACGCAATCTCATGTTCGAGGCGCTCATGCAGCAGGCAGCGATTGGCCAGCCCGGTCAAGGGGTCGTACATGGCCTGGCTGGCCAACTGGCTGGCCTGTGCCGATACCCGGCGGATCACGAACCCGGCGATGCCCAGTCCCATCAGGACCGCTGCCGTCCCCAGGCTCACCATCAGGTTGCGCACCTCGCTGTAGGCGGTCTCGGCGCTTTTGACGGCTGCCTCGGTCTGGTGACGCTGCATGTCCAGCAGCAGGTTGACCTGGTCAGCGATGGCGCGCTGCCGTGGCATGGCCACGTTGCGGATGCGATCGAAGATTTCCTGCTGGTTGTCGTTGAACGTGCTCATTTCCACGACGGCCTGGACCTCGGGATGGGCCTCGCGGGTCAGTCTTCGGATATGGTCCAGGATCAGGCTCTCCTCGGGGCTTAATGACATGCGCTCGAGCCGGTCGCGGGCCTGGATGTAGAGGGTGCCCTGACTGTTGAACCGGATGATCTCGGCATCCTTCTCGAAGGGGTCGCTGAAAATCGGCAGGGCATGCATTGACAGGGCGCGTTCGCGCAAGGCGCTGTGCATGACGGTCGCCAGTTCGATCTTGACATTGTTGCTGTTGGCAATGTTTTTCAGGCGCTGGTTGGCATCGGCCACGTAGCGCAGGCCGACCGCACTGAGCACGATCATCAGGGTCAGCACCACGATGAAGCCGATCCCGATTCGGGCGCCCATGCCCAGGTGCTGGGGACGGGGGGTCATGGCCATGGCCGGGCCGAGAATGTCAGGGCGAGAGTGCGCATAACCATGCTATCGGCAGGGTGGAATGCAACTTGAGTTGGCCGGACTTGCGCGCTGAACCGGAATGTGTATCAGGTCGTGAGCGAACCGTGCAGCCAGACCGCAGTCTCCAGCGCAGGGGCAGGCTCCATGCCCTGAGCCAGAAGCCCGGCCAGCATGCCCGTCAGGCGGTCGCCCGATCCAGCCTGGGCCAGCCAGGGGCCGCCGCTGGTGTTGATGGCAAAACGACCATCCGGCTGGGCGATCACCGTTCCGGCGCCTTTCAGGGCCACTGCGGACTGAAACATCCGGCTGAGCGTGTGCGCCGACTCGATCCGGTTTGCCTGGATCGATGGCCCATCCGTGCCGAGCAGGCGAGCGGCCTCGCCCGGATGGGGGGTGAGCAGGGTGGGAGCGCCGCGTCGGGCGACGAGGCGAGCCAGCCGGGGATCGTCTGCCAGCAGGTTCAGTGCATCGGCATCCAGCACCAGAGGACAGGTGTTCGACAGGGCACGTTCCAGCAAGGCATGGGCGCGCGTGTCCCGGCCCATTCCGGGACCGATGGCCAGTACGCCGAGCCGGGCGTCCACCAAGGCTTCGGGCATGGCAAGCATCAGTCGGGGTTCTCCGTAGTCGACCACGACACGCTCGTCGAGCACGCCAAGCGTGACGCTGCCCGCCCCTTGTTGCAGCGCGGCGCGGCCTGCTATCAGGCAGGCGCCCACCATGCCGGCGGCGCCTCCGATGATGCCCGCATGGCCGAACAGCCCCTTGTGGCTGTTGAGCGGCCGTTGCGGCAACCGGTGCCGCGCTTCCAGGCCGGTGATCGCGATACCCGGCGGCTCAGTGACGGCGCCAGGATCGACGCCCAGCGTATCGAGATGAACGGCGCCTGCATGGTCCGGTCCCTCGGCCGTGAGCAGGCCGGGCTTGAGGCCGATGAAGGTCAGCGTGTGGTCGGCGCGCAGGCAGCTCCCCAGCACCCTGCCGGTGTCGCTGTCCAGGCCGCTGGGCACGTCGATCGCCAGCCTGGGGCAGGGCAGGGCATTGGCCTCGGCAATCCAGCCCGCTTCGTGTCCGGACACGTCGCGCTGCAGGCCGATGCCGAAGAGGCCGTCGACGACCAGGCCCCAATGCTGGTGGGACGGAATGTCGCCGTGAACCTGGCCGCCGTAGGCATGCCAGGCGCGGGCGGCATCCGCAGGCAGGCGGGCGGGATCGGCACGGCTGACCACTACCACACGGCAGCCCTGGCTTGCGAGCAGGCGCGCCGTCACCAGCGCATCCCCGCCATTGTTGCCCGGCCCGGCGAGGATCAGCACCGGCTCGCCCGTATCGCTCGCCACCTGGCCCGCGAACTCGGCGGCGGCGGCGCCTGCCTGCTCCATCAGCGATGCATCCGGATGCCGGGATAACCCGTGTTCTTCGCAAGCGCGGATATCCGCAGCGCGATACAGCCGGGGTGAGACGAGCGTGTGAAGTGCGGTGGGCATGCCTGCTGGGTGAAGCCGGACAAGCCGCCATCATATCCCTTGCTGGCGTGCGCCTGTAACCGCCAGGTTATCGGCTGCGGGGCGTGGTCGAAAAAGACCAGATGGTCCGGATGTCAAGATCGCCCGGTTTGTGTCGTTAAGGGGGATAGCCCTCAATCGGCAATACATGGAGACAACAATGCAAAGAAGACAATTTCTGGCTGGTCTGGCACTTTTCCCCGCCATGCCCCTGATGGCCTATGCGCGCGATGAAGGCATCAGTCTTGGCATCTACCCGGGAACCGGCAAGGCCGACGTGTTCATGTACGAATTCAGGGATGCCGCCATGCCTTTCGCCGAGGCGCTGAGCGCTTCCCTGGGCCAGAAGCCCCGCCTCACCCTGTTCCGCACCATCAAGACCGCCCTGCGTTCGCTGGACAGGGGGCGCCTGGACCTGTACTTCGTTCCGCCCTCGCTGGCGGTGTCCGTGCTCGACAAGGGCTACTCGCCGGTTGCCCGCGTCAAGGACCAGGCCACCGGCGTGCTGGTTCGCCGCAAGGGCGTGGAAATTACCAAGGTTGCGCTGACCGAGAAGGAGTCCTGGCTCGACGTCATGGCCCGCTACACCGTCAAACGTAACCACACGGGTGCGGTGCAGTACTACAACTTCAAGACCCAGGAGGCCGTGTCCCTGGCGCTGGAGCGGAATCACGCCCAGGCAGGTAGCCTGCGCACCAAGGCCGCAGACAAGCTGCTCGAAAAAGGGGACTTCGAAGTCTGGCATCCCCTGCCCAAGACGCCGGACTTTACCCTGATGGCCAGCAATCGCTTCAGCGAGGCCGAGAAGGACAAATTGGGCGCCACGGCGGTCGCGCTCAGGCAGGACATCGTCGACACGCTGCAGAAGACCATCCACAGCAAGGTCACCGGTTTCGTCATCGACAAGGAAGCGGACTACAAGATGATCAAGACGGCGATCAAGGAAGCCGGCTATTGAGCGCGAGGTGTGGGCGCGCGGCTTGAACGCCTGCTCTGGCCGCCTATACTGTTAGCAGATGGTACTGAAGAGGTGCCTGATGAATACACAACATCGTAACCCCGCAGGTGCAGTCGTTGCCCAGTGCAGTGACGAAGAGGCCTGCAAAGTTGTTTCCTGCGAAGTGTGCCTGGCTGAAGTGCCGGGCGATGCAGTCAATGTCACGGATGCCCAGGACTACGTTCATCACTTTTGCGGCCTGGGTTGCCTGGAGGCGTGGCAAAAGAAGGCCGGCAGCAAGAACAAGCCTCCCGCTTAGGAGCCGGCCAATCGGCTAAAATAGCGCCTTTGCCCTGTTAGCAAAGACGCTCATGTCTTCCATCGTATCGCTTCCCGGCAGCACCGCGCTGTCCTCGTTCCGCATTGACAAGATTCGCCAGGAGGCCGCCCGGCATGGGGTGGCGCTGGGCGAACTGACGGCGCGCTTCTGGCATTTTCTCGAACTGGACGCCGAGCTGGATGCCGCGGCTGTCCGCCAACTCGACCTGACGCTGGACTATGGCGTGCCAACCCGGGTGCCGGCGGAGGCTGACGTGCAACTGGTCGTCACGCCGCGCCCGGGCACGATCTCGCCCTGGTCGTCGAAGGCGACCGACATCCTCCGCAACAGCGGTATGACGCAATTGCGCCGCATCGAGCGCGGCGTGGCGTATCGCGTGTGCGATCCCCAGGGCGCGCCCCTGGCCGGGAAAGCGCTGGCGGCCGTTCTGCCCTTGCTGCACGACCGCATGACCGAGGCCGTCATGGATTCGCTCGATGGCGCGAAGGTGCTGTTCCAGCACGTGCCGCCGCGCGAAATGACTGCGGTCGATGTCATGGCCGGCGGACGGGCCGCGCTCGAAGCGGCCAACCGCAGCCTCGGCCTCGCGCTGTCGGACGACGAGCTCGATTACCTGGTCGAGAACTTCACCCGTATCGGGCGCAACCCGAGCGACGTCGAACTGATGATGTTCGCGCAGGCCAACTCCGAGCACTGCCGCCACAAGATTTTCAACGCCTCGTGGGTGATCGACGGCGCGGCGCAGTCCAAGTCGCTGTTCGGCATGATCCGCGATACCCATGCCGCCCATCCGGAAGGCACGGTGGTGGCGTATTCTGACAACTCGTCGGTCATCGAGGGCGCGCAGATCGACCGCTTCTATCCGCGTGCGGACGGCAGCTACGCCTATAGCAGCGAACTGACCCACGTGCTGATGAAGGTCGAGACGCACAATCACCCGACGGCGATTTCGCCGTTCCCGGGCGCGGCCACCGGCAGCGGCGGCGAGATCCGCGACGAGGGCGCGACCGGCATCGGCTCCAAGCCCAAGGCCGGCCTGTGCGGCTTTTCGGTATCGAACCTCAACATCCCGGGCTTCACCCAGCCGTGGGAGGCCGAGCCTTACGGCAAGCCCGACCGCATCGTCACCCCGCTGGCGATCATGCTCGAAGGTCCGATCGGCGCGGCGGCGTTCAACAACGAATTCGGCCGGCCGAATCTGGCAGGCTATTTCCGTACCTTCGAGGAGAGCGTGGCCGGACAGCGGCGCGGCTACCACAAGCCCATTATGCTGGCCGGCGGCGTCGGCAGCATCCGCGACGACCACGTGGCGAAGAAAATGCTGCCCACCGGCACGCTGCTGATCCAGCTGGGCGGTCCCGGCATGCTGATCGGCCTCGGCGGCGGCGCGGCCTCGTCGATGGACACCGGCGCCAACGCGGCCGACCTCGACTTCGATTCGGTGCAGCGCGGCAATCCCGAGATGGAGCGGCGTGCGCAGGAAGTCATCGACCGCTGCTGGCAGCTGGGCGACAAGAACCCGATCCTGTCGATCCACGACGTCGGCGCGGGCGGCCTGTCGAACGCGCTGCCCGAGCTGGTGCACGGCGGCGGTCGCGGCGGGCGCTTCGAACTGCGCGCCGCACCGTCGGAAGAGTCCGGCATGTCGCCGCGCGAAATCTGGTGCAACGAGGCGCAGGAGCGCTACGTGCTGGCGATCCCGCCGGACCGGATCGGCGAGTTTCGCGCGATCTGCGAGCGCGAGCGCTGCCCGTTTGCCGTGCTGGGCGAGGCCACCGAGGAAAACCATCTGCTGGTGACCGACAGCCATTTCCAGAACGCGCCGGTGGATGTCAGTCTCGACGTGATCCTGGGCAAGCCCCCCAAGATGACGCGCAACGTCGTCCACCAGGCCGCCGCGCCGGCCGCGCTGGCGCTGGACGGCATCGACCTGAAGGAC
>JBFHQA010000015.1:0-30560 GCA_041592455.1 Thiobacillus sp.
CTGGCAGGACACACAAAACGTGTCCTGCTGCGGAGCTCAGACACCCAGCCCCTTTTTCCCTCGGGCGGCTGCGCTTCTCGGCGACACACAAGGGGCTCCCTTGCATGCGCCAGTGCTTGGCGAGTTGGCAGCTTTACGCGTTGGCGGTGCAAGGGTTGGTTCCCCTTCAGCGCTGCCGATTTGGCATGCACAGGCGGGAAAAAAGTGGAACCGTGTCCGAGTTCCGCAGCACGGGGCGTTTTGTGCCCCGTGCCAGGGCGAGTTGGTGGAACGCCCACCCGCGCGCGCCAAATCGGGACCCCGCAGGGCAGCGATGTGGGGTCGCCTGTTCTTTGGTTACTTTCTTTTGGCGAAGCAAAAGAAAGTAACTCGCCTAAAGGCGAAAAGCGAAGCCGTAGCACATCACTTAGCCTTGGCGAGGCACGCCTAAAACCATGCCCTTCTTCAACTACCGCGCCATCGACCAGACCGGCCGCACCATCAAGGGCACGCTGTCGGCCGTCAACGACGTCGACCTCGAGCTGCGCCTGAAGCGCATGGGGCTCGACCTGATCACGCTGTCGGAGTTGTCGCGGCAATACGCACCGCAGGGCCGCGAGCGGGTGACGCGGCGCGACCTGGTGACGTTCTGCATCCACATGCGCTACATCACCCGCGCCAAGATCCCCTTGCTGGAAGGCTTGCGCGACTTGCGCGACACCATGGAGAAGCCTGGTTTTCGCGACGTGCTGACGGCCCTGCTGGAAGACCTGGAAGGCGGCAAGGTCCTGTCGCAGGCGCTGGCGGCCCACCCGGCCGTGTTCGGCTCCGTGTTCGTGCACAGCATTCGTGCGGGCGAGCAGACCGGCGAGCTGGACGCCGTGTTCGACCGCCTGGCCGAGTCGCTGAAGTGGCAGGAGGAGGTCGCCGCCAAGGCCAAGCGGCTGATGATCTATCCGGCACTGGTGCTGGCCGTGGTCGGCGTGGCCATCCTGTTCCTGCTGGTCTACCTGGTGCCGCAGGTGCTCACGCTGGTGGAGACCATGGGCGTGGCCCTGCCCCTGCCCACGCTGATCCTGATGGCCGTATCGGAGGCCTTGCGCTCGTACTGGGTGATCGGCTTGATGCTGGCATTGGTGCTGGGCATCGGCGTTCCGGCCTGGGTTCGTCACAGCGAAGCCGGGCGCAACTGGTGGGACCGCACCCAGTTGCAGTTACCTATCGTCGGCCCGATCGTGCAGAAGATCGTGCTGTCCCGGTTCACCAACACCCTGGCCATGATGTACCGCTCCGGCGTCACGGTGCTGGATGCCTTGCGCGCAGGTGAAATGATCGCCGGCAACCGGGTGATCGCCAGCGGCATCCACCGCGCTTCCCAGCAGATTGCGGATGGGCGCGGCCTGTCCGAAAGCTTCCAGTCGCTCGCACTGTTTCCGCCGCTGGTCATACGCATGCTGCGCGTGGGCGAAACGACCGGCGCGCTGGACGAAGCGCTCGACAACGTCACCTTTTTCTATAATCGCGAAGTGCTCGATTCGATCGAAAACGGCCTCAAGGTGCTGGAGCCGCTGCTCACCGCCATCCTGGGCCTGCTGCTCGGCGGCATCCTGATATCGGTGCTGTTGCCGGTTTACGACCTGATCGGAAACATGCCGCTGTGATCTTTTCCCACCGACTCCTCCTGCTTGCCACGCCCCGCCAGATCGGCGTGCTCGACTGGCGTCCGAGCCAGATGCACTGGCTGGGCGAGTTCGCGGCGACCACGGAAGGCCTCGCCGCGTTTCGCAAGATCGTGGTCAAGCACGCGCACCTGCCCGTGCTGCTGGTGGTCGACACGGTCGACGAAGACTACCGCAGCGAGATCATGCCGCATGTGCAAGGGCGGCCGCGCGAGGAGTTGCTGGCGCGCAAGCTCAAGCAGGTGTTCCGCAATGCGCGCTTCACCGGAGCCTGGCGGCAGGGCCGCGAAGCCACGGGCCGCCGCGACGACCGCTATCTGCTGGCAGCGCTGACCGACACCGACTGGCTCACCCCCTGGCTCAGCGTGCTGCACCGCGAGCGCGTGCCGCTTGCCGGCGTCACGCCCCTGGCCCTGGCCTGCCAGCCCCTGCTGGGCAAGCTGAAAGCCCAGGAGCCCCACACCCTGCTGGCCTGCCGGCTCAACAACAGCCTGCGCCTGTCGTACTACCACAATGGCCAGCTGCGTTTCTCGCGCCTGATCGGCATCGACACTCCGACCCAGCTGCCGTCGAACGCGGCTGACGAAATCGCCAAGACCCAGCTCTACCTGACCGGGCAGCGCATTCTGCCGCGCGAATCCCGCCTTCATGTGCTACTGCTCGACCCCAGCGGCCAGCTCGACAGTGCTCAGGCGCAACTGGCGGCCGATCCGGCATTCAGCACCCGCCTGATCGACATGTCGAGCCTCGCGCGGGCGATGCGCATACCGGACGATTTCCTCGCCGCCACGCCCGAGGTTGCGCCCCTGGCGGCGATTGCCGGCGAGCCCGTGCTGCTGAACCTGGCGCCGCCCGAACTGTTGCAGCGACATACCGAATTCTGCTGGCGGCGCGGCCTGCATACGGCAGCCGGCCTGATTGCCCTGGTCGGGCTGGGCTTGACGGCCACCCTGTGGCTGCACGCCCACGACCTGCGCGACCAGGCGAGCGAGCTGCGCCTGCAGCAGCAGCAGATCGAGTCGCGCCATCAGGCTGTCGTCAGGACCTTCCCCGTTGAAGCGCCGCCCGAACGGCTGGCGCAGACCGTGAAGCTGGCACATCAGCTCGACGCCCGGGGATTTGAAGCCAACCCTCTGCTGGCATCGATCAGCGCAGCCCTGGAAACCGACTCCGACATCAGGCTTGCAAGCCTGGAATGGGAGCACACCCTCCCCCCCGCCGACCGGGGAGCACGCATTACCCTGGAGGCTGCGCTGGAACCGTTCGACGGCAACTACCGGGCCGCGATGTCGCGCATCGAGCATTTCATCCGTACCCTGGGCAGCCTGCCCCACTTCACCCAGGTCAGCCTGCTCGAAAGCCCGGTCAACGCCGACTCGAGCGGCACCCTGTCCGGCAGGACCTTCGGCGCGGTGCCCGGCGGCGAAGCGGCCACCCCGCCCGTTGCGCGTTTCAGGATCGGACTGGAATATCGCGAGGACCAGCCATGAAGCAGCCTCCGTTCGCGGCCATCAAGTTTTCCGTCACCCTGGTGCTGGCCGCCCTGCTGCTGGCCGGCGCCGGCACCCTCCTGAGCGGGCTCCAGGCTCAGCACGCCGAAGCCGCATTGCAGCAGCAGGCCGACCAGCTCAGGGCCGCGCGCCAGCAGCTCGACAACAGCCATCACCAGAAACAGCTCATCGCCCGACACCTGGCCGACTACCAGGCCCTCGCCGCGCGCGGGTTCATGGGCCCGGAAGACCGGCTGGCCTGGGTCGAGGCAGCCCAGATCGCCAATCGCGAGGCCCGGCTGTATGGCCTCGGCTACCGTCTCGCGCCCCGCGCGCCCTCGCCAGCCAGCCTGGCCGAAGGGCTCCCGTTAGGCCAGACGACCATGACGCTCACGCTGCCACTGCTGGTGGAAACTGACCTGGAGCGCTTCCTGGCCGCCCTCAAGTCCCGGGCGCCCGGTGTCGTTCGCGTGCAGGGATGCCGTCTGTCGCAATCCGTCGCCAGCGCGCCGGAATCGGTCGCGCAGCCGCGCCTGCAAGCCGTATGCACCCTGCAGTGGTTCACCCTGACGAACGCAGAAGGCGGGACCTCATGATCTCGCCTACTTGCAGCCCCTCGCGTTCGGCCATCCTCATGAAGCTTCGCTGCCGGGTTCGGCGTGGCATCTTGGCTTCGGTCTTCGTGCCCTGCCTGCTCGCATCCGGCCATGTCTTCGCAGAGCCTTCCGAAATGGGTCGGCTTTTCTACACGCCCGCGCAGCGCGAGCAACTGGAAACCGCGCGCACCAGGAACACCACGCAGCGCGACCGCGCCAGCCAGGCCGTCATCCCCAGCGCACCGCCTCCACAGCGTTACGATGGCATCGTCATCCGGTCGGACGGCAAGACCACGCGCTGGGTCGACGGCAAGCCGGAAGTGGGCGCACCGAGCGTACGAGGCCTGAAACCCGGCCAGACACGCGCCGATGGAAAAGTGTACGAACCCTACCAGATCGTTCGGCCCGCCCTCCCCGAGGAGAGCCCGCCTGCAGCCAAGCGAGACGCCCCATGACTTCCCAGCGCGGCTTCACCCTGATCGAACTGGCCATCGTGCTGGTCATCGTCACCATCCTGATCGGCGGCCTCGCCGTTCCGCTCACGGCGCAGATCCAGGCACGGCGCACCACCGAGACGAACAGGACCCTGGAGGAGGCACGCGAAGCCTTGCTGGGCTACGCCATGACGCATCGAACCGTGGGGCCGCCCCAGCGCCCGTACCTGCCCTGCCCCGACATCGATGGCGATGGCGTCGAGGAAACCCGGACGGCCGGCGCCTGCCCCAAGGACTGGGGCTGGCTGCCCTGGGTCACGCTCGGCAGCGCCGCCCAGGACGCGTGGGGCAATCGGCTCCGCTACGCGGTGCAGCCGCAGTTGACGAACAGCACGAACGGCTTCAGCACTGCAGCGCCGCCTGCACCCGGTGGCGGCCACGATGTCTGCAGCAACCATGACTGCGTTACGGTCGATGTTGCCAGCGACGTGCCGGTGATCCTGGTGTCGCACGGTCCCAACGGGCGGGGCGCACGCAACGTCAACAACACTCTCCTGGCCGCGCCTACCGGGGCAAACGAGCAGGAAAACCTCGACGCCGACAATCGCTACGTGAGTCGTCCGCCTACCAAAGCGAACGATCCTGCCGGCGAGTTCGACGACCTCACCGCCTGGATGTCGTTCGGCATGATCGTCAACCGGGTATGCCCGGCGGGCGGTTGTCCGTAGCCTGCAGGCGGAAGCTGACCCGGCCCGGCTGATTGTCGGGCATCTCCAGGCGGAACCCTACCCGCGCCGCCTGCCGTGCCGCCTGATACAAACCCACCCCCAGCCCGAAATCGGACGCCACCGGACTCAGGAACAGATTGCGCGCCACGTGTTCGGGCGCCGGGCTGCCGCTATCGGTGACCGTGAACCCCGCCAGCGGCTTCAGCGACAGCCTCGCCGCCACCGCCACGCCGGGCTGCTCCTGGCGCTTGCGCAGGGCATTGGTCAGCAGATTGTCGGCCACGCTGTCGAACAGGTCCTGCGGCAAGGGCGTGTCGTCGATCTCGTCGGCAAAGAACGTGACATCGTCGTGCTCGTAGCGGGTCTTCAGCGACGCCCACCACTCATTCGCGGGGATTTGGTCGACCTCCATCTCGACGGGCTGCTTGAGCTTGTCGACGGTCTGCGACAAGCGCGTGGCCAGTTGCGGGAGCTGGCGCTTCATCAGCGCCAGCAGACGCTCGCTGTCCTCCGGCGTCGAAGTGTCGGCGGCGGCCAGCAAGGTCTTCATCGACTGCAGGATGTTTTTCACATCGTGCGTCAGGCGCGCGCCGGTGTCATGGATCGCCTGGCTGTAGGCCTGCTCGCGCAGCGTTTGCTCGCGCACCTTGGCGGCATAGAAATATCCCAGCAACTGCGACAGCAGCCGCACGTGCAGGGCCAGCGCAGGCGTGTGCGGGCGCGTCGAGAACCAGGTCAGGCTCAGGCCGTGAAAGGCATGGCTGACGCTGTGTTCCGCCGGCTCGCCGAAGTCGCCCGCGCCGCGCGCCGCCTGCCAGCGGCCACCGCGTATCCAGGTCAGTTCGTGCAGGTCGGACAGCGAATCGCGGACGAAGGACTCCGGGTCGCGCTCGCGTTCAGCCAGCGTCGCCAGCCGTTGTGCCCAGCCCTCGAACGGCAGGCCGACCGACATCAGGTAACGCGACGTGACCTGGCCCAGGCCGCCGAAGCCGGCGCGCGGATTCCACAACCACGACAGCGCCAGCAACAGCCCTGCCATGCCGAGCAGGGTCTGCACCAGCGCCCACGCATAACTCACCCCGGATACGGCGACCACGGCAAATACGCCCAGTGCCATCACCATGATCAGCAGGGACAACATCAACCCGTAAATGAAATCGAGCGTGGATGACGTGCTGCGCAGACGGGTGCCGGGCAGGAACAGCATCACCAGCGGCAGGACCGGCAGGACATACTGGACCACGACTTGCGTCTCGGAAGCCAGCGACACCTCCTCCAGGCTCTGCGGCAACACCCACGCCAGCAGCAGGGCCAGCAAGTACCCCAGCGCCAGCAGGTAGCCCAGCCGCGGCCATCGTTCCGTCTGCGAGGTGCCGACCGCACCCACCAGGCCGGCCAGAATCGCCAGCCACAGGGCCATCACCCAGGTACTGTCCACCAGCACCAGCAAGGCCGCCATCGCAAACACCGGCAGCGCGAGCCTCGGCTCGATGCGCGCCTCGCTGCGCACCATCGGCTGCCACAACAGAAACAGGCCGTAATGCGCGAGCAGAAAGCCGCGCGTCACGGCCGATTCGGCGTCGAACACGACCGCAGCGTGCAGGGCCAGCAACATCAAGGCAAGCCAGCGCCCGGACGCCACGCCGGCCAGTTGAGCGGTCAATGCGCCCAGCCAGCTGAGGCGGGTCACGGCTTCGGAGGATTGTTTCATTATCGGTATCTGGGCAGTCGATGGGTTCAGCATGACCTATGCTATCGGCATTTGGCCCCGTTGAATGAAGCCCGGCTGTGATCCCACCTCGACACGCCTGACGGAATTCCGGCAGGGGTGTTGGATTATCGTCACTTCAGGCCCGAATCACATCGATTCCAGGCCGTTTTGTTCAGTGTTTTCATCGTATTAATACCCACCCCCATCTGGCACGCGTTTTGCAGATTTCTCGACAGGAAAAAAACACAACGGAGAACCTCAACATGTCCCAGACCCGTTTCCGCAAGCGACAGTCAGGCTTCACCCTGATCGAGATTGCCATTGTATTGGTCATCATCGGGCTGCTGCTCGGCGGTATTCTAAAGGGCCAGGAACTGATCAACAGTGCCCGCGTAAAAAACCTCGCGAGCGATTTCCGCAGCGTACCGCTGTTCATCTACGGCTACCAGGACAAGTACCGCGCCCTGCCCGGAGACGACCCGGCGGCCAACACGCACGTATCGGGCACCAACTCCACAACCGGCGGGACGCCGGGCAACGGCATCATCGAAGGCGCCTGGAACAGCACGACGTCAACCGAAGAGTCCTACCTGTTCTGGCAGCACGTGCGCCTGGCCGGCCTCGCACCTGGCTCCACCACGGTCGGATCGGCCGAATTCCCGCCACTGAACGCCCAGGGCGGGCGCCTGGGCGTGCAGAGCGCCGCTCCCTACACTGGCCTCAACGGCTCGTACTACATCTGCTCGACCGGCATCCTGGGCGAGTATGCCAAGCAGCTCGACCTCCAGCTCGACGACGGCAACACGGCAACCGGCTCGCTCATGGTCGGCGGAACGCCGACGACTACGGCCATCGCACCCACCGCCACGGCCAGCGTCGCGGATGCTTCATCCTATACGGTCTGCATGGGCATCTGATCCCCGCCTCCCGTCGGGATGCGCATCTGACTCAAGCCTGCTCTGACAGAAGCCCGCCTCGGCGGGCTTTTGCTTGCCCGCTGATCCCGATTGCAGAAAGCGTCAACCCTGCAGCACCCGGAATTCGGCCGCTGCCAGCCCGTCGGCGGCACCGCGCAGCATCAGCACATCGCCGACCTGGACCACGGTCTCGGGCTGCGGGTCGACGCCCTTGATGCCCTGGCGCCGGATCGCGACCACTTCCACCAGCAATTCGTCCAGTGCCAAATCCTCCAGGGATTGCCCGGCAGCCACGGCGCCCTGCGTCACCAGCACCGTATGCAGCCGCGGCTGCGACTGCTGGTCGAGTTCGTCGTCGACGTCGCTGGAGCCGCGGAAGAAGCCGCGCATCAGCGAGTAACGCGTCTCTCTCACCTCGCGGATACGCTTCAACACCTGCGACAGGGGCACGCCCAGCAGCATCAGCGCATGCGAGGCCAGCATCAGCGAACCTTCCATGACCTCGGACACCACCTCGGCCGCACCCGCCTCCTTCAACGCATCGATATGCGTGTCGTCGATGGTGCGTACCACCACCGGCAGTTCCGGCCGGATCTCGCGCACGTGGCGCAGGATGGCCATGCTCGAATGCACGTCGGAATAGGTCACCACCACCGCCTGGGCGCGGCTGAGGCCGGCGGCGACGAGCACCTCCCGCCGGCTGGCGTCGCCATAGACAACACTCACGCCGGCCGCCGCCACCGCCCGGATCCGCTCGGGGTCGGAGTCGAGCGCAATGAAGGAAATGCCCTCGGCCTCGAGCAGGCGCGCCAGGTTCTGGCCGCTGCGGCCATAGCCGCAGACGATGACGTGCTTGGACTTGCCGAAGGTCTTGACCGCGATGTCGTGGACCTCCTTGGCGCGCCCTGCCCATTCGCTGCCCGCGATCAGGCGGGTCAGCGTATCCATGCGGTTGATCATCAAAGGCGCGATCAGCATCGACAGCACCATCGATGCCAGCACCGGCTGCGAGATCTCGGCACCCAGCAGCCGCAGGTCCGTTGCCTGCGCCAGCAGCACGAAGCCGAATTCACCCGCCTGCGCGAGCCCCAGTGCAGTACGCACGGCCGTGGGGCGTGCGCTGCCGAACGCCATCGCCAGCCCCGTCACCAGTACGGCCTTGCCGATCACGATGGCCGCCACCAGCAACAGCACGTCGCCCCAGTTCAGCATCACCTGCATCAGGTCGAGCCGCATGCCGATCGTGACAAAGAACAGGCCCAGCAGCACGTCGCGGAAAGGCTTGATGTCGTCCTCGACCTGGTAGCGATACTCGGTTTCGGACACCAGCATGCCGGCCAGGAACGCGCCGAGCGCCAGCGACAGGCCCGCGCTTTCGGTCAGGAACGCCAGCCCGAGCGTGAACAGCAGGAGGTTCAGCGTGAAGAGTTCGGGCGACTTGTGCCCGGCCACCCACTGGAACCAGGGGCGCATGATGCGCTGCCCGACGAACAGCAGGAAGCCCAGTACGGCCACCGCCTTGAGCATCGCCCACCCCAGCGTGGCGGCCATCGCGTCCGATTCCTGGGCAAACGCGGGGATCAGGATCAGCAGAGGCACCACCGCCAGGTCCTGGAACAGCAGCGCGCCGAAAATCTGCCGACCATGCGGCGTCTGGATCTCCAGTCGTTCGGCCAGCATCTTCGACACGATCGCGGTGGACGACATCGACATGATGCCGCCCACCGCGATGGCAGCCAGCAGGGGCAGGTCGAGCATCCAGGCAATGATCGCGGTGAGCAGGATCGTCAGCACCACCTGCGCGCCGCCGAAACCGAACACCGTGATGCGCATCGTCATCAGCCTGGGCAGGCTGAACTCCAGGCCGATGGAGAACATCAGGAACACCACGCCGAACTCGGCCAGGTAGCGTGCCTCCTCGCTTTCCGGAATCCAGCCCAGCGCAAAAGGCCCGATCGCGATACCCGTGATCAGGTAGCCCAGCATTGTCGGCAGGCGCAACGCGCGCGCCGCCGCAGCCACCAGCACGGCGGCTGCGAGCAGGATCAAAACCAGTTGCAGTCCGCTATGCATAAAACATCATCCCGTTTCTCGGGACATCAGCGCGCAGCAGACCATGGGCCGCCCTCAACCAGGCCCCAGCAGGGACCGCTAACCGAATGTAACCAGGCATCGGAGAAATCGCAGTTGGATCGTCAGGCTTTAGTATACTTGCCGACCATGCGCCCCCAACCCACTTCACACGAACAATTGCTCGCGCTCGCGCGCCAGGTACTCGAGATTGAAGCCGACGCATTGCGCGGCGTATCCGCCCGGCTCGACTCGGGGTTCTCCGACGCAGTCGACCTGATCCTGGCCTGCAAGGGCAGGGTCGTGGTGTCCGGCATGGGCAAGTCCGGACACGTCGGCGGCAAGATCGCAGCGACGCTCGCCTCGACCGGAACGCCGGCCTTCTTCATGCATCCGGGCGAAGCCAGCCACGGCGACCTGGGCATGATCGCCCACGACGACGTCGTGCTCGCACTGTCGAACTCGGGCGAGAGCCATGAAATCGTCAGCATCGTGCCGCTGATCAAGCGGCGCGGCGCCAAGCTCGTCGCTATGACGGGCAACCCCCGTTCCACGCTGGCCCGCGAATCCGACGCCCACCTGAATGCGGGCGTGGACAAGGAGGCCTGCCCGCTCAACCTCGCGCCTACCGCCAGCACAACGGCCGCACTCGCGCTGGGTGACGCGCTGGCTGTGGCCCTGCTCGACGCACGCGGCTTTTCGGCCGACGACTTCGCCCGCACGCACCCGGGCGGCAGCCTGGGCCGGCGCCTGCTGGTGCATGTGCGCGACGTGATGCATGCCGGCCCGGCACTGCCGAAAATCGACCGCGAGGCCTCGCTCAAGGCCGCGCTGCTGGAGATGACCCAGAAAGGGCTGGGCATGACCGCCGTGGTCGACCCAGCTGGCAAGGTAGCCGGCGTGTTTACCGATGGCGACCTGCGCCGCGCACTCGAGCATGCGCTCGACCTGCAACAGGCGCGCGTGACCGACCTGATGACACAGAATCCCAAGACAATCGGCCCGGACGAACTCGCCGTGGCCGCGGTGGAAAAAATGGAAACCATGAAAATCAACGGCCTGCTCGTGGTCGACGCAGACAATACGCTGGTGGGCGCACTCAACATGCACGACCTGCTGAAGGCGGGAGTGGTGTGATGACGGACGACCTGATCGCACGCGCCAATAAAATCAAGCTGATCGCGTTTGACGTCGATGGCGTGATGACCGATGGCACGCTGTTCCTCGCCGACGACGGCCAGGAATACAAGGGCTTCAATTCGCTGGACGGCCACGGCCTGAAAATGCTCAAGGGCACCGGCGTCGAGCTCGCCATCATCACCGGCCGCAGTTCGCGGGTGGTGGAACATCGCGCCAGGAATCTCGGCATCGAAATCATCCACCAGGGCGCGCACGACAAGCTGGCCGTCTATGAAGCGCTGTGCCGCGAACTCGACATCACCCCCGACACCACTGCCTACATGGGCGACGACGTGGTGGACCTGCCGGTGATGCGGCGCGCCGGCCTGGCGATTACCGTGCCCGCCGCGCCCGAACTGGTCAAGGCTCACAGCCACCTGATCACCACGCGCAAGGCGGGACACGGCGCCGTGCGCGAAGCCTGTGAATTCCTGATGCGCGCGCAGGGCACCCTCGACGAGGCGCTGGCGCCCTACCTGAGATGATCGGTCCCGGACGCCAGCCCACGGTTGCATCCGCTTCGGGGGCTGCATGATTGCCCGGGGAACCTTGTGGCTGCCCTTGGCGATCCTGCTGCTTCTGGCCATACTCAGCTTCTGGATCGAACGCTCGGTCCAGATCAACGATAATGGCGCCAAGACAACCCAATCCGACCCCGAAGGGATCATGGAGAACTTTGATGCGCTGCGCACCGATCCGTCCGGCAACCCGCATTACCGGCTGGTTGCGAAGAAGCTCAAGCACTATTCCGGCAGCAAGCTCACGGAACTGGATTCGCCCCGCTTCGTGCTGCTGGATGCGCAATCGGGCGAAATCAGCGCCGTCTCGAACGAGGCCACGGTCTCGCCCGACGGCCAGGAGGTGGACTTGCGCGGCGAGGTGCACGTGGTGCGGGCGGCCCAGGCCGGCCAGTCGGCCATGACGCTGCGGACCGCGCGGCTGATCGTGCTGCCCGAGCGCGACCTGCTGCGCGCCCCGGGTGCGGTCGACATCCAGGATGCCACCCTGAACCTGCGCGCAGGCGCCATGGAATTCAATGCCAGAAATCGCGTCATTAAACTGACAGGACGGGTGAAGGCCCGCTACCAGAACGGAAGAAACTAGCGCCATGCAAATATTGAAGACTGGGGTGTATGCAGGCTTGTGTGCCGCCCTGCTGTTGTCGCCCGCCCACGCCGAGAAAGCCGACCGCGACAAGCCGGTCAACCTCGAGGCCGACACCGTCACGCTCGACGACACCCGGAAGACCAGCGTCTACCAGGGCAATGTCATCCTGAGCCAGGGCACGCTGATGCTGCGCGCCGACCGCATACAAGTCACGCAGAATGCCAGCGGGCTCGACAAGCTCGTTGCCACGGGCCGCCCGGTGGCGTTCCGCCAGAAAGTCGAGGGACGCGACGAATATATCGAAGGCTTTGCCGATCGCGTCGAGTATGACAGCGTCAACAGCCAGCTTGAGCTGATCGGGAAGGCCCAGCTCCGTCGCGGCTCGGACGAGCTTCGCGGGGCGCAGATCTCGTACAACGCCAACACCGAGTTCTACAAGGTGGTGGGCCAGCCCGACGCCAGTACGCCGGCCGGCCGCGTGCGTGCGGTGATCCGTCCCAAGCCCCGCGCCGACCAGCCATGAGCCAGATTACCGCCCAGGGCCTGCGCAAGACGTATGGCAAGCGCACGGTGGTGCACGACGTGTCCTTCGAGGTCAACAGCGGGGAAGTCGTGGGCCTGCTGGGCCCCAACGGCGCCGGCAAGACCACGTGCTTCTACATGGTAGTGGGGCTGGTCGGCGCCGATGGCGGCGAGGTCCGGATGGACTCGCACGACCTGACCCACATGGCCATTCACCAGCGCGCGCGGCTCGGGCTGTCGTACCTGCCCCAGGAACCGTCGATCTTCCGCAAGATGACCGTCGAGGAAAACATCCGCGCGATCCTCGAATTGAAGCACTACACCAAGGAAGAGCGCGAGGAACACCTCGAGAACCTGCTCGAAGACCTGCACATCGCCCACCTGCGCGAAGCTTCCGCAATCAGCCTGTCCGGCGGCGAACGGCGGCGCGTGGAAATCGCCCGCGCGCTGGCGATCAACCCGAGGTTCGTCCTGCTCGACGAACCTTTCGCCGGCGTCGACCCCATCGCGGTGCTCGACATCCAGAAACTGGTGCATTTCCTGATCGAGCGCGACATCGGGGTGCTGATCACCGACCACAACGTGCGAGAAACCCTCGGCATCTGCGACCGCGCCTACATCATCAACGACGGCCGCGTCCTCGTAGGCGGCACCCCCGACCTCATCATCCAGGACGACAACGCCCGCAAGGTCTACCTCGGCGAAAATTTCCGGCTTTGATTCCCCCATGCGCTGAATGGGGTTACACTTGACTCAAGCCGGCACGATTTTTGCCGTAGTCAAGAACCATGAAACACAGCCTCCAACTCAAGCTCGGACAGCATCTCACGCTTACCCCGCAACTGCAGCAGTCGATCCGGCTGTTGCAGTTGTCCACGCTTGAGCTGAACCAGGAGCTCGAACAGATCCTGCAGGAAAACCCGCTTCTGGAGCGCGAAGAAGAGGACGAGGCCAGCTATGCCGCCGACGAGGCGCCCGTCCATACCGCCGAGGCCGAAGCACAGAGCACCGATACCCCGCAGCCGGAGACCTCCGAAGCCGAACCTTCCGGCGCGCTGGACGATGCTGACTGGAACGACTACAGCACGGCGGGGGGCGACGACGAGGACAACGATTACGCCCAGGGTTCCATCTCGGGATCGACCCTGCGCGAGCATCTGCTGAACCAGTTGATCGTCAGCCCGCTTTCGCTCAGGGACCGGACTCTGGTGGCCGCGCTGATCGACGACCTCGACGAGGCCGGCTTTCTCACCCAGTCCCTCGAAGACATCACCGCCAGCCTGCAGGACGAACTCGAAGGGCTCGAGCTCGAGGAAGTCGAGACCGCACTCAAGCACCTGCAGAACATGGAGCCCTCCGGCGTGGGCGCCCGCAACCTGGCGGAATGCCTGACCCTGCAATTGCGCGCCCTGCCCGAGGACACGCCCGCACGCGAAGACGCCCTGCGGCTGACCTCGCATTACCTCGACCTGCTGGCTGCGCGCGATGTCGGCAAGCTGAAGAAGAAGCTCGGCATCGACGATGCGGCGCTGCACACGGCCCGCGCGCTGATCCTGTCGCTGAACCCCAGGCCGGGCGCGGCCTTCGGAGCAGATGAAACACATTACGTCATCCCCGACGTGTACGTGCGCAAGGTCAAGGGCATGTGGGTCGCCAGCCTCAACGCCGACGCCATGCCCAAGCTGCGCGTCAACCGCGTGTATGCCGACATCCTGTCGCGCCACCGCGAAAACGGCGGCTCGCAGCTCGCCAGCCAGTTGCAGGAAGCTCGCTGGCTGATCAAGAACGTCCAGCAGCGCTTCGACACCATCCTGCGGGTGTCGCAGGCCATCGTCGACCGGCAGAAGCATTTCTTCGAGCACGGCGAAGTGGCGATGCGGCCGCTGGTCCTGCGCGAAATCGCGGACCAGGTCGAACTGCATGAATCGACCATCTCGCGCGTCACCACCCAAAAGTTCATGATGACGCCGCGCGGCCTGTACGAACTGAAATATTTTTTCGGCAGTCATGTCGCCACCGACAACGGCGGCGCCTGCTCATCCACCGCCATTCGCGCACTGATCAAGCAGTTGATCGCCGCCGAAAACGGAAAGAAGCCATTGTCCGACGGCCAGCTCGCCGAAGTGCTGGGGCAGCAGGGCATCGTCGTGGCACGCCGCACGGTCGCCAAGTATCGCGAATCCATGCAAATCCCCCCCGCCAACATGCGGCGCGCGCTCTGATAGTCCAAACATATCAAGCCTCATCCGCCCGATTCGCCATGCCGCGCTTGAATGTGCACCGCTTTCGTCCCACAATGAGAACGAGCGCTCAACATCGCTCCTGAAAGCGGTCAACCCGAACGATTTTCAGTTTTTTATGCAGAATTAGGAGGCTTTATGAATTTGACGATTTCCGGTCATCACCTGGAAGTGACCCCAGCCATCCGCGACTACGTTTCCGACAAGCTTGACCGCGTCAAGCGGCACTTCGACCAGGTCATCAACGTGACCGTCATCATGCAGGTCGAGAAACTGGTGCACAAGGTTGAAGCCACCCTGCATGTCAAGGGCCATGATTTCCATGCGCACAGCGAAGACGCCAACATGTATGCCGCCATCGACCTGCTGGCCGACAAGCTGGACCGCCAGATCGTGAAGCACAAGGAGAAAACCTCCGACGTCCATCAGGGCGACGGTGGCTTGAAGCATCAGCCCACGGAATCCGCAATCTGATACCGGAAACCTGCGCTTGAAGCCACGCTGCCCGGAAACGCATCCCGTTTCCGGGCTCAAATCCGCAATCGCCGGATTCCGCCAACTGTTTTAAACCGGCATGAACCTAATCGCCCCTCTCATCACTCCGGAAACCACCTTGCTGGACATCAGTTTCAGCAGCAAGAAAAAACTGTTCGAGCATGCAGCCGACCTGTTTTCGGAGGCCCACGGACTCAAGTCCACCGACATTTTCACCAGCCTGTTCGAGCGTGAACGGCTGGGCTCGACGGCGCTCGGCTGCGGGATCGCGCTCCCGCACGGGCGCATCAAGGGACTGAAGGACGCCTGCGGCGCCTTCTATCGCCTGAAGACCCCGCTGGAATTCGACGCACCCGACAACCAGCCGGTATCCCTCTGTTTCATCCTGCTGGTTCCCAAGGATGCCAACGAGCGTCACCTGCAGATCCTCGGCGAACTGGCCCAGCTGTTCGGCGACGACGCCATGCGAACCAAAATGCTGGAGGCCGCCTCGCCTTCGGACCTGAACGCGCTGCTCGGCGCATGGACAAGCTGATCCACGTTACGGTCGAGACCCTGTTCCGCGACATGGCGGAACAGCTCGACCTTCAGTGGGTAGCCGGCCGCTCCGGCGGGCAGCGCACCCTGTCCTCGGAAACCATCCAGAAACCGACGCTGGCCTTGATCGGCCACCTCAACTTCGTGCACCCGAACCGGGTTCAGGTGCTCGGATGCGCCGAAATGGACTACCTGCGCGGGCTGACCGAATCCGGCCTGCAGGACGCCATCGACCACCTGTTCTCGACCGAACTGGCGGCCATCATCGTATCGAACCGCGAAAGCGTCCCTGCCGAACTGCTGGCGAGCGCCGAGCGGACCGCAACCCCGCTGTTCACCTCGACCCTCGCCAGCCCGATCCTGATGTCCTTCCTTGGCCACTACCTGACCCAGCGCCTGGCCGAGGTGACCACGCTGCACGGCGTGTTCCTGGAAGTGCTCGGTACCGGCCTGCTGATCAAAGGCGACGCCGGCGTGGGCAAGAGCGAACTGGCGCTGGAACTGATCACGCGCGGCCATCGCCTCGTCTCCGACGACGTGGTCGAGCTGAAGCACGTCGCCCCCGAAACGCTGGAAGGCAATTGCCCGCCCTTGATCCGCGATTTCCTCGAAGTGCGGGGCCTCGGCCTGCTCAACATCCGCTACCTGTTCGGCGAAACCGCCGTCAAGCAGCAGAAGAACCTCAAGCTCATCGTCGAGCTCGTGCACCCGCACGAGGTCGGCGAAGTCGGCCTCAATCGCCTCGACATGGTGGCGTCGACCGAATCGATCCTCGGCGTGGCCATCCCCAAGGTCCGCATTCCGGTTGCGGCAGGCCGCAACCTGGCGGTGCTGGTCGAGGTGGCGGTGCGCAACCACATCCTGAAAAGCCGCGGCATCAACCCGGTCGAGCAGTTCATCAAGCGCCAGCAGGCGGCCATCGACGAGGGCAGCTGAATGCAGATCGTTCTGGTATCGGGGTTGTCGGGTTCGGGCAAGAGCATCGCCATCGCGGTGCTCGAAGACGCCGGCTATTACTGCGTCGACAACCTGCCGCTGGCCATGCTGCAGTCGCTGGTCGACTACCTGACGCGCGAGGGCCATACCCACATCGCCATCGCGATCGATGCGCGCAGCAGCGCGAGCTTTTCGCAGTTCCCGCAGATTGCGGAATCGCTGCGCAACCAGGGCACGGACCTGCGAGTCATCTTTCTCGAAGCCAAGACGCTGACGCTGGTGCAGCGCTTCTCCGAAACGCGCCGGCGGCACCCGCTGTCGAGCGACACGGTTTCGCTGCAGGAGGCCATCCAGCTCGAACGCGACATGCTGGCCGACATCGCGCCGCTGGGACACCGCATCGATACCAGCGACCTGTCGACCTCGGCGCTCCGGCTGTGGATCAAGGAACTGATCAGCCAGGATCGCTCGCGCCTCACCCTGCTGTTCCAGTCGTTCGGCTTCAAGCATGGCATCCCGCTCGACGCCGACCTGGTGTTCGACGTGCGCTGCCTGCCCAACCCGCACTATGTCGCCGAACTGCGCCCGCTCACCGGCCGCGACCAGCCGGTGCAGAAATTTCTCCAGGACAGTCCCAATGCCATGGCGCTGCTGGCCGACATTCGCGGCTTTGTCGAGAACTGGCTGCCCTGCTTCATTTCCGATCATCGCGCCTACCTGACGGTGGCGATCGGCTGCACCGGCGGCCAGCATCGCAGCGTCTTTTTCGTCGAATCCCTCGCCGCTGCGTTCCGTGACCGCGAGCAGGTGCTGGTACGCCATCGCGAGCTGAAATGACGATCGTGCGATCAGGCGACGTGGCGGTGCTGATTGGCAGCGCAGGTCTCGTGATCGCGCTGGCGGTGCACGCGTGGGGCGGCGGCCAGGGCGACACCGCGGTCATTCGCGCCGCCGGGCAGGTGGTCGAAACCGTCTCGCTCGCTTCGCGCCAGGCCTATACCGTGAACGGGCCGCTCGGCCCCACCCGGATCGAAATCGAGCCCGGTCGCGCACGCGTGGCCGAGGATCCTTCTCCACGCCAGCTGTGCGTCAGGCAGGGCTGGCTGACCCGCTCCGGCGAGGCAGCGCTCTGCCTGCCCAACCAGGTCAGCCTCGAAATCCGCGGACGCGACCCGGCCTATGACACGCTCGGCTATTGAACTGCACGTCGACGCGGACGACCGCCGCATCGCCCGGCTGACCGCGCTGGCGATCGGCCTGACGCTGGCGGAAGCGGCGTTGCCGAGCCCCATTCCCGGCGTCAAGCCCGGCCTGGCCAACATCGTGGTGCTGCTGGTGCTGCTCCAGCACGGCTGGCGCACGGCGGCCTGGGTGTCGGGCTTGCGCGTGCTGGCGGGCGGCCTGCTGCTCGGCACACTGTTTGCCCCCGGGTTCTGGCTGTCCGCGGCTGGCGCCCTGGCCAGCCTGCTGGTACTGGCCCTGGCGCGCCACCTGCCCGGGCGGTACTTCGGGCCGGTCAGCCTCTCGGTACTCGCGGCGTTCGGCCACATCGGCGGACAACTGGCCCTGGCGGGTGCCTGGCTGCTGCCCGGCGTCGCCCTCATCACGCTGCTGCCGGTGTTTGCCGCCGCCGCCCTGCTATTCGGCGCCATCAATGGCGTGGTCGTCGCGAGGCTACTCGACCGGCCTGGCGCCGATGCGACCCTGACGCAGCAGTCCTAGTCTCCTGCCCACGATCCGGCTGCCGCGAGCAGCAGTGGATTAATGACGGCATCCGGGCGACAATCGCCCCATGCATCCTCCTATTCAGACCGTCACCCTCGCCCTGTCCGGCGCCTCCGGCATGGCCTATGGCCTGCGACTCCTCGAATGCCTGCTGGCAGCCAACCTCCGGGTCCATCTGCTGGTGTCGCAAGCCGCGCACATCGTCGCCAAGCAGGAACTGGGCATCGCGCTGCCCTCGCGTCCCGGCGACCTCGAAAGACAGCTCAGCGACAGCCTGCAAGCCTGCGACGGGCAGTTGCGCGTATTCGGCAAGGAAGACTGGAATGCGCCCGTCGCCTCGGGTTCCAATCCGGCCGATGCGATGGTCGTGTGCCCGTGTTCGATGGGCACGCTGGCCGCGATTGCCCATGGCCTGTCCGACAACCTGATCGAACGCGCCGCCGACGTCATGCTGAAGGAGCAGCGCAAGCTCGTGCTCGTCCCCCGCGAGGCGCCTTTTTCGACGCTGCACCTGGAAAACATGCTGAAGCTGTCGCGAATGAATGCCGTGATCCTCCCGGCCAACCCGGGGTTCTACCATCACCCGCAAAGCATCGAGGACATCATCGATTTCATCGTCGCGCGCATCCTCGACCAGCTGGGCATCCAGCACACGCTGATGGAGCGCTGGGGTGAGGGCCGATGAGCACGACACTGCCTCTTTTTCCGCTCAACACTGTGGTGTTTCCCGGCGGCAAGCTGCCCTTGCGCATCTTCGAGCAGCGCTACCTCGACATGATCAAGCAGGCCATCGCCGACAACACGACCTTCGGCATCTGCGCCATCAAGGAAGGGAACGAAACCGGCACGCCGGCGATCCCCTACCCGGTCGGCACGCGCGTGCGCATCACCGACTGGGACATGCCTGAAACCGGCATCCTGCACGTCGACACCCTGGCGCAGGAACGCTTCGTCATCCGCAGCACCCATGTCGAACCGAGCGGACTCCTGGTGGGCACGGTGGAAGATGTCAGCCACGAGCCTGCCACGGCCATCCCGGACGACCTCGACCTGGCGGTGGAAATCATGCGCCACATCATCGGGGAATACGGCGAAGCACGTTTTCCCGAACCGCACGAACTCGACAACGCGGTATGGGTGGGCTATCGCCTCTCCGAAGTGCTGCCGCTCAAGCTCAGCACGCGGCAGAACCTGCTCGAAATGAACGACAGCGTGACGCGCCTGCGCATACTCACCGAGTTTCTCAAGAAGCAGATCAACTGATGGCGCGCTTCTATCCCGCACTCGAAGCCAGGCACCGGGAATTCATCGCGGCGCAAAAGCTGTTCTTCACCGCCAGCGGCACTGCCGACAGCCGGCTCAACCTCTCGCCCAAGGGCATGGACAGCCTGCGCGTGCTCGACGACAACCGCGTCGCCTACCTCGACCTCACCGGCAGCGGAAACGAAACCGCCGCCCACCTGAAGCACGACGGCCGCATGACGCTGATGTGGTGCAGCTTCGACGCCGACCCGCTGATCCTGCGGTTGTATGGCCGCGGCCGCGTCGTGCGCAGGCAGGACCCGGCATGGGGCGAACTGCACCGACATTTCACCGCGCTGCCCGGCGAGCGCCAGATCATCGTGCTCGACGTCGAATCGGTGCAGACTTCGTGCGGCTACGCCGTGCCGATGTACGCCTATCAGGGCGAGCGCGACACGCTGGCCCGCTGGTCCGAAAAGAAAGGCGCCGTCGGCTTGCTGGAATACTGGCGCGAAAAGAACCAGGTCAGCATCGACGGCCTCGCCACCGATTTGCTGGAGGACACGCCATGAACTCGCGCATGATTCCTCTTGCGCTGCTGCTGACGGCCTGCGATCCGATGACACCGCCGCAACCCGAGACCGCGCCCAACCCGGCATTCGAATCCCAGGTCCAGGCCCTGGAAAAAGCCCGGGCGGTCGAAGGCCAGGTCAACCAGGCGGCCGACCTGCAACACCAGCAAGTCGACGAAGCCAGCCGCTAGGACGGGCTTCCAGCCCCGCTTGCCGCGCCCGGCCTGTCGGCTTTCTTTACACCTCCAGGCTGCAAAAAGAGCCAGCCCCAATGAAATCAAAGTACTATTGATTTGGCATGAAGAATGCTTAAATCGGCTCGGCATTCTTGCCTGATACCCGACCAACAAGCTGTATCTCCTGGAGGAGACCAACATGAAATTCCACGCGCTGCTTCTGGCCGCAGGGCTGCTGATGACGGGCCACGCCAACGCCGTCAATACGCTTGCGCTCAATGACTCGTTGAACCTGGGCAGCTTTGGCGCCCCGTTCACTTTCGTCGACTCGTTCGAGGTCACCACGGCTGGCTCGATCAACCACAGCCTGGCATTCAACATCACCGCGCCCCTCTACGCCGGCTCGGGGGTTTCCGACATTCCGGTCAGCATCCCGTTCGGCTCGTTCACGTTCGAGGTGTTCAACATCAACAACCTCAGCGCCCAGATCTTTGACAGCAGCAACACGCTCTACGCGAGCTTCGTCCAGAACGGCGACGCCGATCACCTGACGCTGCCCGCCAGTTCCTATTTTGCGGTCGACAGCTACACGCTCAGGATCACCGGCAACGCCACCGGATCGTCCGGCGGACTGTATTCCGTGGCGGCCGTCACCGTGCCTGTCCCCGAGCCCGAAACCTGGGCCATGCTGCTCGTGGGCCTCGGGCTGGTCGGTTACCGGCTGCGCCAAAAACACCGCTCCGCCTAAAAGTAAAAAAAGCCCCGGAAACACCGGTCAGGCCGGCGTTTCCGGGGCTTTTTGTCGTCTGTCAGCCGGATGTGGCGTTACGGCGCCATCAGCAGGCGCTGCACCACCGCGCCCGCCAGCATCAAGCCAAACAGCGGAGGCATGTAGCTGATCGTGCCGTTGACCGCACGGGCGCGCCCGCGGCCCTCGACCGGCTGCGGCGGCAGCGGCGAGCGCCCGGCCTCGTCCGAAAACACCGTCAGCACGCCTTTGCGGATGCCGCGCTTTCTGAGGCGCTTGCGCATCACCGAGGCCAGCGGACACATGCAGGTTTTCGAAATATCGGCAATCCGGATCCGGGTGGGATCAAGCTTGTTGCCGGCGCCCATGCTGGATGCCACGCGCAGCCCCCGCTCGACACTGCTGACGACCAGCGCCACCTTGCAGTTGAGCGAGTCGATGCAGTCGATCACGTAATCGACATCGGCCGGCACGATGTCGGCCACGGTCTCCGGGATCAGGAATTCGCGCACGACGGTCAGTTCGCACGCCGGGTTGATGTCGCGGATGCGCGCCGCCATCAGCTCGGCCTTGGGCTGGCCGACAACCGACAGCAAGGCCGGCAACTGGCGGTTGATATTCGACGCCGCCACGACATCGTGATCGATGATGGTCAGCCGGCCCACGCCCGCGCGGGCCAGCGCTTCGGCACAATACGACCCGACGCCGCCGAGACCGGCCACCAGCACATGCGCCTGTTTCAGCCGCGCCTGTTCGCTTGCATCGAGCAGGATACGCGTACGTTCAAACTGGGGCTGGGCATCCATCGGGTAAAATCTCCTCTTATGTTGAAATGGCTGATCACTCTGGTCGCGGCCTTGCTGGTGCTGGGCCTGCTGACCCCCTGGTTCAATCGCCTGGGACTCGGCAGGTTGCCGGGCGACCTGCGGGTGAAGCGTGCGCGAGGCACATTCTACTTCCCCTTTACCAGCGTGATCCTGATGTCGCTGCTGCTATCGCTGCTGGCCTATCTGTTTGGACGATGAACAAAGCCTTTGTAAAAGAATCCGACACCGCGGATGAGGACGATGCGGACATTTCCGCACCGGCCCTGCCGCCCGGCTCGAAAAACTACATGACGCCGGCAGGCTACGCGCGCCTCGATGCCGAATTCAACCAACTGTGGAAAGTCGAGCGCCCGAAGCTGGTCGAGACGATCGCCTGGGCGGCCAGCAACGGCGACCGCTCGGAAAACGGCGACTACATCTACGGAAAAAAGCGCCTGCGCGAAGTCGACCGCCGCCTCCGTTTCCTGTCCAAGCGCCTCGAACTGGCCGAGGTCGTCGACCCTGCCGCGCGCGAGGACACCGACCAGGTGTTCTTCGGCGCCACGGTCACGGTGGCGGACCCGGACGGCCACGAGTCGACCTACGCCATCGTCGGCACCGACGAAGCGGAGGCCGGGCGCGGCCGGATCGCCTGGATCTCGCCGATGGCACGCGCCTTACTGAAGGCGCGCGAGGGCGACACCGTGATCGTGCAGACGCCGGAGGGACGCCGCGAAATCGAGATCATCGAAGTGCGCTACCAAGCCATCGACTGACCGGCTGTGCCACAATCATCAGGTCATCCACCCTGGCCTCATTTTCATTCACACAAGGAAACTCCATGAAGACCCTCCCTCTCGGCTTGAGCCTGCTTGCCATCCTCGCATTGTCGGCCTGCGGCGACTCCGGCACTACGGACGGGGCCGGCCAGGACGCCGTCACCGCGTATGACGGAACCGAGCCCTGGTTCGTGCTGAATGCAATCCCGTCCGAGCAGCAGCCCTACGGTCTCGATGTCTACAAGGCCAAATGCCTGAGCTGCCACGGCGACGTCGGCCAAGGCGTGGACGGTCACCCCGCTCTCAAGGGCATGACGCCCGCCGCGATGCAGACCAAGCTGCGGGACTATCGCGACGGCAAGCTGCAGGGCACGCAGGCCGCGGCCAAATCCGGCCTGAGCGACGCTGAAATCGCAGCGGTTTCGCTGTACGCGGGAGAATAAGCTGGCGGATGGCGGTCTTCGGCATGGCCGGAGACCGCCGAACGATCAGTTCAGCGCACTGGCCAGCAGGCGACGATAGCGGCTGACGAGTTCGCCGCCGCCCAGCAGATTGAATACGGACAACAGGGTCTTGCGGCCGATGTCGTCCTCGAACGCGCGGTCGCGCCTGACGATTTCGAGCAGCTGATCCATGCCCGGCTCGTACTGCCCGGCCGCCACCAGCAGGTTGGCCAGTTTCAGGCGGGCGTCGAGGTCGTTCTCGTTCGCGGCCACCCGCGCCGTCAACGCGGCTTCGTCGTCTCCACCCAACGCCATGAACTGCAGGCGCGCCTTGAATTGCGGCACGCGCGGGTCGGCATCGTCCGCCAGGCTGCCAAGCAGGCGGCGCGCTTCTTCAGCCTCGCCCAGATCGAGCATGATCGCGGTGGCGTCGAGCCTGACGCCGACGTGGGCCGGGTCGAGCCGCGAGGCCTCGGCCAGCTTCTGCAGCGCACCCGAGGTATCGCCCGCCTCGCGCAACCGGGCAGCCTCGGCCCGGACCGTTTCAGCCGGGCTGGGAATCAGCCGATCGAGAAAGGCCCGCACCTCGCCTTCGGGCAGCGCACCGGAAAATTCGTCGACCGGCTCGCCGTTGATGAAGGCCTTGACGCTGGGGATGCCGCGCACGCCGTAGCGCGCAGCGAGTTCCTGGTTGTCGTCCGAATTGACCTTGGCCAGCCGAAATTTGCCGCCGTACTCGGCGGCGAGCTTTTCCAGGATGGGTTTCAGCGATTTGCAGGGGCCGCACCACGGCGCCCAGAAATCCACCACCACCGGGCGGCGCGTCGATTCCTCGAGTACCTGCTGCTGGAAGTCGGCGATGCCGACGTCGAGATCGAAATCAGCCATGCGCTGCGCCTTCGTTCAAATCTGCCGGGCCAGCTCGGCCGCCATGCCGGTATAGGTCGCGGGGCTCATGGCCTTCAGGCGCGTTTTCTCAGCATCGGGAATCGCCAGTCCGTCGATGAAGACGTGCAGGGTGTCGCGGTTGATGCCGCCCTTGCCGCGCGTCAGTTCCTTCAACTGCTCGTAGGGATTGGGCACGCCGTAGCGGCGCATCACGGTCTGGATCGGCTCGGCCAGCACTTCCCAGTTCCCGTCCAGGTCGGCCGCCAGCGCGGCCGAATTGGCTTCCAGCTTGCCGAGGCCGCGCAGGCACGATTCGTAGGCCAGCAGGCTGTAGCCGAAGCCGACGCCCATGTTTCTGAGCACGGTCGAATCCGTGAGGTCGCGCTGCCAGCGCGAGATCGGCAGCTTCTCGGCGAGGTGGCGCAGCACTGCGTTGGCCAGCCCGAGGTTGCCTTCGCTGTTCTCGAAATCGATCGGGTTGACCTTGTGCGGCATCGTCGAGGAGCCCACTTCGCCAGCCTTGACCTTCTGCTTGAAGTAGCCCACCGAGATGTAGCCCCAGATGTCGCGATTGAGGTCGATCAGGATCGTGTTGGTGCGCGCGATGGCGTCGTACAGCTCGGCCATGGCATCGTGCGGCTCGATCTGGATGGTGTAGGGATTGAAGGTCAGCCCCAGCTCGCCGACGAAGCGGCGCGCGAAATCTTCCCAGTCGATCTCGGGATAGGCCGACAGGTGGGCGTTGTAGTTGCCCACCGCGCCGTTGATCTTGCCCATCAGGTCGACCGCGCCGATGGCATCCCATGCCCGGCGCAAACGGAAGACGACGTTGGCGAGTTCCTTGCCCACTGTGGTCGGCGAAGCGGGCTGGCCGTGGGTGCGCGACAGCATCGGCAGCTCGGCCAGTTCATGCGACAGGGTGGTCAGGCGGTCGATGAGCCTCTCCAGTCCGGGCAGCAGCACGCCATCGCGGGCCCCCTTGAGCATCAGGGCGTGCGACAGGTTGTTGATGTCTTCCGAGGTGCAGGCGAAATGGATGAACTCCGACACGGCCGCGATTTCGGCGTGGTCGCGGGTCTTCTCTTTGAGGAAATACTCGACCGCCTTGACGTCGTGGTTGGTGGTGGCCTCGATGGTCTTGACGCGCTCGGCGTCCGCCACCGAAAAGTGGTCGGCAATGCTGTCCAGCAGCGCGATCGCCTCAGGCGAGAACGCCGGCACCTCCGCAATGGCAGGCTCCTCCGCCAGGGCCTTCAGCCACTCGATCTCGACGATGACACGATACTTGATCAGCGCGTATTCGCTGAAGAAGTCGCGCAGCACGGCGATCTTGCTGCCGTAGCGGCCGTCGAGGGGAGAAAGGGCAGTCAGTGCAGTCAGTTCCATCATGTCATCCGATTGTGTTTGTTGATATCCGCAGGGGGTCCGCAGCCCCATTTTAAACCGTCCGGCGAACGTGCCGCGCTTAGACGGCCCGCCGGTCGCGCACGGCCTGGGCCAGCGTGCCGCTGTCGACGTATTCGAGTTCGCCGCCGACCGGCACCCCGCGCGCCAGCCGGCTGACGCGGATGCCGCGCGCCTTCAGCAGTTCGCCGATGGTGTGCGCGGTGGCTTCGCCTTCGGGCGTGAAATTGGTCGCCAGGATCACCTCCTCGACCGTGCCGTCGAGCGCGCGGCTGATCAGGCGGTCGAGGTGGATTTCGCGCGGGCCGATGCCATCGAGCGGACTCAGGCGCCCCATCAGCACGAAGTAGAGGCCGTCGTAGGTCTGCGTGGCCTCCATCATGTTGAAGTCGGCCGGCATCTCGACCACCGCCAGCTGTCGCTTGTCGCGTCGCGGGCTGGCGCACACCTCGCACACCTCCGCCTCCGAAAAATTGTTGCACAGGCGGCAGTGGTGCAGGTGCGTCAGGGCATGATGCAGCGCGCCGGCCAATTGCTCGGCGCCGCTGCGGTCGCGCTGCAGCAGATGGTAGGCCATGCGCGCGGCCGACTTGGGCCCCACCCCGGGCAGCACGCGCAGGGCGCTGATCAGGTTTTCCAGCGCGGCCGGTTGCATCTCGCTGAGTCGAGTCGGTTAAAAGGGCAACTTCATCCCCGGCGGAATCGGCAGGCCGGCTGTCACGCTGCCCATCTTTTCCTGCACGGTCGATTCGACCTTGCGCACCGCGTCGTTCACCGCGGCAGCCACCAGGTCTTCGAGCATTTCCTTGTCGTCGCCCATCAGGCTGGGATCGATGGTGATGCGCCGCACGTCGTACTTGCAGGTCATCACCACCGTGACCATGCCGGCGCCGCTTTGCCCTTCGATCTCCATTTCGGCCAGCTTGGCCTGCATCTTGGCCATGTTTTCCTGCACCTGCTGGACCTGCTTCATCATGTTGCCGATGCCGCCCTTCATCATGTCGATTCTCCTAGTGCCCTGAGTCGGGAATATGTTGATCAAGTGCTCGCATAGCACACTGGCCGGGCCGATGGAAATGGCGAAATCTTTCGCAGGCAAGGCGCAAACCACAGCCAGGTTGGACACCTGGCGAGGATTTGCAACACAGCATGCGGAAGATTCTCGACATTTTCATTCGACATATTCCCGACTCAGGGCACTAGCGGCTGTATGGATGTGGCGTCGATCTGGCCGCCGAACTGGTCGACCAATTCGCGCACGAATGGATCCGTCTCGATGGCGGCCACGGCCTCGGCCTGGCGCGCCTCCTTGATGCGCGTGCGCACCTGCTGCGGCGTCTGCTCGGCCGCCGCCCCGATCTCGAACGTCACGTCGAGCGTTGCGCCATGTCGGTCGCGCAGCGCAGCGACCAGCTTGTCCTGATAGGCGCGGTCGAGCAGATGCTTGTGCGACTCGCCCACGCGCAGGGTCACGGCGTCACCTCCCTGCGTCACCAGCTCGCAATGGTCGGCCAGCATCTTGGCCATGCCGCCCAAGCGCAATTCGGCGACGACGACCAGCCAGTCCCACTCGCCCCCTGTGTCGTGACCGGCAACGGCCGCAGGAGCGACGGGTGTGGGGACGGGCGCGGGGGCCGGCGTGGGATCGGGCACCTCGGCCTCGGTACGCGGCGCCGGCGCTGGCACGGAGGCAACAGCAGGCGCGGCCTGCGGGGCCGGGGCGACCGGGGCCGAACCGGCCTCAGCCGCCCCCGCCCGGGCAGGTGCTACGCGCGGGGCCGCCGCACGCTGCACCGGCGCCGCGCCAGACACGCCCGCACCGCTCGTGCCCGGGGCAAACGCCAGCATGCGCAGCAGCGTCATGCAAAAGCCGGAAAACTCGTCGGGCGCAAACGGCAGGTCGCGGCGGCCGTTCAGCGCGATCTGGTAGTAGAGCTGCACCGTTTCGGCGTCGAGCCGGGCAGCGGCAGCCTGCATGCGGTCGAGGTCCACGCTGCTCTCGACGGCCCCGGGCGCATGCAGCATCAGCGCGAGCTGGGTCAGCAGGCTGCCCATGTCCTGCAGCGCGGCGTCGAACGCGATGCCGCGCTCGGCGAGCGTCCTCGCCTGGTCGAGCAGCGCATCGCCGTCCTGCGCGGCCAGCGCGTCGAGCAGGTCGAACAGGTAGTCGCGCCGCACCGTGCCCAGCATGGCCTCGACCGCGGCGGCCTCGACCTTGCCGCTGCCGTAGGCGATCGCCTGGTCGGTCAGCGACAGCGCGTCGCGCATGCTGCCGGCCGCGGCGCGCGCCAGCAGGTTGAGCGCCGCGGGCTCGCACGCGACCTGCTCCTGCGCCAGCACCTCGCCCAGATGTTGCGCCACCAACGCGGGCGTCATCGGCTTCAGGTTGAACTGCAGGCAGCGCGAGAGCACCGTCACCGGGATCTTCTGCGGGTCGGTGGTGGCGAGGATGAACTTGACGTGTGCGGGCGGCTCTTCCAGCGTCTTCAGCATGGAGTTGAACGCCGGCTTCGACAGCATGTGCACTTCGTCGATGATGTAGACCTTGTAGCGGCCCACCGTCGGCGCGTATTGCGCGTTGTCGAGCACTTCGCGCATGTTGTCGACGCCGGTATTCGACGCCGCGTCGAGCTCGAGCAGGTCGACGAAGCGTCCGGCATCGATCTGGGTGCAGGCCGAGCACGTGCCGCAGGGCGTGCTGGTGACGCCTGTCTCGCAATTGAGGCATTTGGCGAGAATCCGCGCCAGCGTGGTCTTGCCGACACCGCGGGTGCCGGTCAGCAGGTAGGCGTGATGCAGCCGCCCCTGCGTGAGCGCGTTCGACAGCGCCTGCACCACATGCTCCTGCCCCTTGAGGTCGGCAAACGCGCGCGGCCGCCACTTGCGCGCGAGCGCAATGGTGGGGGATGCGGAATCGCCGAAAAGGTCGCTCATGTCGAGAGAGGCGTGAGGGGTAAGGTGTGAGGAGGACGCCAGGCGGTTTCCACGCCTCGCGCCTATCCCCTCACGCCTTACGGAATTCTTAAAATGGCGAGCCAGAACCCCGGCACTGGCATCCATCGCTGTGGCTGCTTCCTTCCGGACCTGACCCGATTCACGACTTCACCATGCGGGGAGGCCCGCCTCGCGTATTTTAACCCGGAAGCGGGATTATTCCTCATCCAGCGGGATCGTCAGCCGACGTTTTTTCACGGCTTCGGCCAGCTGGTGCAGCAGCGGGACGGTGTCGTCCCAGCCGATGCAGGCGTCGGTGATCGACTTGGCGTATTCCAGCGGCTGGCCTTCGACCAGGTCCTGCCGGCCCGCATGCAGGTGGCTTTCGATCATCGCGCCGATGATCCGGGTGTCGCCACCGGCGACCTGTTCGGCCACGTCGGCGCCGACGTCGAGTTGGCGCTGGTATTGCTTGCTCGAGTTGGCGTGCGAGAAATCGATCATCAACTGCTGGCGCAGCCCGGACGTGGCCAGCTCGCCACAGGCGAGGTTGACGCTCGCCGCGTCATAGTTGGGCGCCTTGCCGCCGCGCAGGATGACGTGGGTGTCCTCATTGCCGGAGGTGCTGAACACGCCGACATGGCCCGACTTGGTGATCGAGATGAAATGGTGCCGCGCGGCCGCCGCCTTGATCGCGTCGACCGCGATCCTCAGGCTGCCGTCGGTGCCGTTCTTGAAGCCCACCGGGCACGACAGCCCCGAGGCCAGCTGGCGATGCGACTGCGACTCGGTGGTACGCGCACCGATCGCGCCCCAGCTCACCAGGTCTGCGATGTACTGCGGCGAGATCAGGTCGAGGAACTCGGTGGCGCAGGGCAGGCCGATTTCGTTGATCTCCAGCAACAATTTCCGCGCCAGGCGCAGGCCCTCGTTGATGTCGAAGCTCTCGTCCAGGTGCGGGTCGTTGATGAGCCCCTTCCAGCCCACCGTGGTGCGCGGCTTCTCGAAGTAGACGCGCATCACGACGATGAGGTCGTGCGCCAGCTCGTCGGCCAGCGGCTTCAGCCGGCGGGCATAGTCGAGCGCGGCTTCCGGGTCATGGATCGAGCAGGGGCCGACCACGATGAACAGGCGGTCGTCCGCGCCGCGCAGCACATCGTGGATCGCGCTGCGGGCTTGCGCCACGTGGGCATGCACGGCTTCGCTGGCGCGCAGCTCGCGCATGATCTGCATCGGGGCAAGCAGTTCGCCGCTTTGTTCGATGCGGGTATCGTCGGTTCGGGTGACGGTCATGGTCAGGCTCCGTATTCGTGTAGGTTGACCCGCTGCGGCTTAAACAAAAAACCGCCAGCAGGCTGGCGGTTTCGTTAAGGCTCTGCTGTTCGTCTCAGCGCCTCCCGACCGCCCTCGGCGTGGGATAAAAGCTGCTAAAGAAGAACATCGCGGCCACGTTCATGCGCGCCAGTCTATCAAAACCTGCCGGCCTGTGCCAGCGACCTTCAGGAATGCCGGACGGCGCCGTATTACTTGCGAGGGGCACCGTCCTATAATGGCAGGATAACAAGGGGAACAGGCAGGCATAATGGACAACAGCACGAGCACCCAGCAAACGGGGCAGGAGAAGCGGCGCGACAAGCGCTTCCAGGTATCGCAGTCGGCCATCATCAAGCAACCCGGCCACACCGAGATCGCCTGCGAAATACGCGATTTCTGCCTGGGCGGCCTGTTCCTGAAGTTCACCAACCCCGAAGCCGCGATTGCCTCGCTGGCCCAGCGCTCCGACACCGACGTCGAAGTGATCTTCACGCCCTCGTCGCTCGATTCCAACAAGACGTACAGCATGCCCGCCCAGCTCAAGCGACTCAGCCCGCTCGGCATTGGCGTAGCCTTCAAGCGGCCGCCGACCGATGCGCTGCGCGCGCTGCAAAAGCTGCGCATGGCCCGGCATCGCGACAAGCTCGCCTCGCTCCCCGAGGCCGCCTCCAGCCACCACTTGCGCGAAACCAGCACCACACTGCTGAGCGAGACCCTGCTCCAGGTTCATGACCAGATGATGCGGATGCTGGGCGACAAGCTCAATGCAGCAGCGGTGCTGGCCTCCGGCATTGCCGAGCACAGCGGGCTGCTCAGCGCCGTCCAGGAGTTCAACCGGCACGGTCCCTCGATTCAGCCCCGATTCGTGCAGCAGGTGCTGGACGCGCTGAAACATGCCCGGCCGGTGCA
>JBFHQA010000016.1:0-30204 GCA_041592455.1 Thiobacillus sp.
TTGAGCGACAGGTCCATCAGCAACTGGTCGCGCTTTTCCTCGGGGAAGAAGTTGATGATGCGGTCGAGCGCCTGGTTGGCGCTGTTGGCGTGCAGGGTCGACAGGCACAGGTGGCCGGTTTCGGCGAAGGCGATGGCGTATTCCATGGTGTCGCGGTCGCGGATCTCACCGATGAGGATGACGTCGGGCGCCTGGCGCAGGGTGTTCTTCAGCGCGGAGAACCAGTTGTCGGTGTCGATGCCGACTTCGCGCTGGGTGATGATCGATTTCTTGTGCTCGTGCACGTATTCGATCGGGTCTTCGACGGTGATGATGTGGCCGGCGTCGTTCTCGTTGCGGTAGCCGACCATGGCGGCGAGCGAGGTCGATTTACCGGTGCCGGTGCCGCCGACGAAGATCACCAGGCCGCGCTTGATCATGGCGACGTCGCGCAGGATCGGCGGCAGGTTGAGGTCTTCCATCTTCGGAATCTTGGTGTTGATCGTCCGCATGACGATACCGACGCGACCCTGCTGCACGAAGACGTTGACGCGGAAGCGGCCGATCTCGGGCGGCGCGATGGCGAAGTTGGATTCGTTGGTCGCCTCGAAGTCGCGCCACTGGCGCTCGTTCATGATCGAGCGCGCCAGTTCGGTGGTGTGCGCCGGCGTCAGCGTCTGGTTCGACACCGGCGTGATCTTGCCGTCGACCTTGATCGCGGGCGGGAAGCCTGCAGTGATGAAGAGGTCGGAGGCGTTCTTCGCCAGCATCAGGCGCAGCAGGTCGTGGACGGTCTTTTCAGCGTTCATCGTTCAATCATCCCATAAAGGCGTCTTTGTTCTGGGCCGCGGCACGCGCCACGCCGGGGGCGATGACGTTGCGCCGCACCAGGTCCTGCAGGTTCTGGTCGAGCGTCTGCATGCCGAGGTTGCCGCCGGTCTGGATCGACGAATACATCTGCGCGACCTTGTTTTCGCGGATCAGGTTGCGGATGGCGGGGGTGCCGATCATGATCTCGTGCGCGGCGACACGGCCGTTGCCGTCCTTGGTTTTGAGCAGGGTTTGCGAGATGACCGCGCGCAGCGATTCGGACAGCATCGAACGCACCATTTCCTTTTCGGCGGCCGGGAACACGTCGACGACGCGGTCGATGGTCTTGGCGGCCGACGAGGTGTGCAGCGTGCCGAACACGAGGTGGCCGGTTTCGGCGGCGGTCAGCGCGAGGCGGATGGTTTCGAGGTCGCGCAATTCGCCGACGAGGATGACGTCCGGGTCTTCGCGCAGCGCCGAGCGCAGCGCGTTGGCGAACGACAGCGTATGCGGGCCGACCTCGCGCTGGTTGATCAGGCATTTTTTGCTCTGGTGCACGAATTCGATCGGGTCCTCGACCGTCAGGATGTGGGCATACTGGTTTTCGTTGACGTAGTCCATCATCGCCGCCAGCGTGGTCGACTTGCCGGAGCCGGTGGGACCGGTGACCAGCACGATGCCGCGCGGCTGGTCGGCGATTTCCTTGAAGATGGGCGGGCAGTTCAGCTCTTCCAGCGTCAGCACCTTCGACGGAATGGTCCGGAACACGGCACCGGCGCCGTATTGCTGATTGAAGGCGTTGACGCGGAAACGCGCCAGCGAGGGAATCTCGAACGAGAAGTCGATTTCCAGCGTTTCCTCGTACACCTTGCGCTGGCTGTCGTTCATGATGTCGTACACCATGCGATGCACGTCCTTGTGTTCCATCGGCGGCAGGTTGATGCGGCGCACGTCGCCGTTGACGCGGATCATGGGCGGCAGGCTGGCCGAAA
The DNA here is from genome assembly GCA_041592455.1 of Thiobacillus sp. Classification (GTDB taxonomy): domain Bacteria; phylum Pseudomonadota; class Gammaproteobacteria; order Burkholderiales; family Thiobacillaceae; genus Thiobacillus. The sequence goes on from JBFHQA010000016.1 coordinate 1,782, forward strand.
GGTGCAGGTCGGAAGCCTTGTTCTTGACGGCGAAAGCCAGCAATTCAGAAATATCCACGCATTCCTCGCTCTGTTGTGGGTTGGGTTTGACGGATTATTGACCCGAACCGGCACAAATCAAACCCGCCCGGGTGGCAACGGGCCGGTCCGGACACCGCTGCCGCCACCGGGCAACCGCCCCTTGTTTCATGGCGTGATCGAACGGAAGTTCAATTTGTGGGTGATTCTGTTCAATAATAATCGCAATGAGTAACGGCATGACGACAGGCAAACTTGAACCCGGCCCGGCTGCTTCCGGAACAGGACCGGAGGCGCGCCTGCACGCCGTCCGCTCGCGCATCGAGCGGGCTGTCAGCGAGGCCGGGCGGGAGGCCGGCTCGGTGCAGTTGCTGGCGGTCAGCAAGACGTTCGACGCGGCAGACGTTCGGGAAATGGCGGCCTGCGGCCTGCGGGCCTTCGGCGAGAATTACGTGCAGGAGGCCCTGGAAAAACAGGCCCAGCTGGGCGATTTGCCGCTGGAATGGCATTTCATCGGGCCGATCCAGAGCAACAAGACGCGGTCGATCGCCGGGCATTTCAGCTGGGTGCACGGCATCGACCGGTTGAAGATCGCCGAGCGCCTGTCGGCCCAGCGGCCGGAAGGCCTGCCGCCGCTTCAGGTCTGTATCGAGGTCAACGTCAGCGGCGAGGCCAGCAAGGGCGGGGTGGCTCCGGCCGGGCTGCCAGACCTGGCGGATGCCGTGGCCGCCTTGCCGGGGCTGCAGCTGCGCGGGCTGATGGCGATCCCCGCGCCGGAAGACGACCGCGGCCTGCAGCGGGCCGCCTTCCGCCAGGTGCGCCAGGCGCTGGAAGACCTCAACGCCCGGGGGCACCGGCTCGATACCCTGTCGATGGGCATGTCGGCCGATCTGGAGGCCGCTATATTGGAAGGCGCGACGATCGTGCGCGTCGGAACCGCACTATTTGGAAAGAGGATCAGCAAGGATGCATAAAGTCAGTTTCATCGGCGGCGGCAACATGGCAGCCGCCATCATCGGCGGGCTGGTGGCCAGCGGCGCCCAGCCCGCTGACATCGAGGTGGTCGAGATCAACGCCGATTCGCGCGCCCAGCTGGCGGCGCGTTACGGCGTGGTGACGCATACCGATGTGTCGCAGGCGCGCCTGCACGACCTGGTCGTGCTGGCGGTCAAGCCGCAAACCCTGCCCGAGGTGGCTGCCGCGCTGGCCGCGCGCCTCAGCGGCCAGCTGGTGGTGTCGATCGCTGCAGGCGTGCGGGTGGCCGACCTGGCCCGCTGGCTGGGCGGCCACGAGCGCATCGTGCGCGCCATGCCCAATACGCCGGCGCTGGTGCAGGCCGGGATCACGGGCCTGTATGCGCCGCCCGCCGTCAACTCGAACGGGCGCTCGCAGGCTGAAACCGTGCTGCGCGCCGTCGGCGGCGTGGCCTGGGTGGAATCCGAAGGCCAGCTGGATGCGGTCACGGCCGTGTCGGGCAGCGGCCCGGCCTACGTGTTCTACTGCATCGAGTCGCTGGAGGCGGCGGCGGTCGAGCAGGGGCTGTCTGCAGCCGCGGCCCGCCAGCTGGCGCTGCAGACCTTCTTCGGCGCGGCCAAGCTGGCGCTGGAGTCGGGCGAGGAGCCCGCCGTGTTGCGCCAGCGCGTGACCTCCAAGGGCGGGACGACCGAGCGCGGGGTGGCGGCGCTCGAATCCGCCGGGCTCAAGCGCGCCTTCGAGCAGGCGGTGGAGGCGGCCAGCCGCCGCAGCGCCGAACTCGGCGATGAACTGGGGAGGCTGGCATGATTTCGGGCGCGCTGGCCTTTCTGCTGCAGACGCTGGGCAATCTGTTCGCGATTGCCGTGCTGCTGCGCTTCCTGATGCAGCTGTTCCGGGTGCCGTTCCGCAATCCGTTCGCCCAGTTCATCGTGGCGCTGACCGATTTTGCGGTCAAGCCGCTGCGACGGGTGATTCCCGGCGTGTTCGGCCTGGACTGGTCGTGCCTGGTGCTGGCCTGGCTGGTCAAGCTCGTGGTCGTGTTCGGAACCTACTGGCTGGACGGTTTTCCGTTCGCGCTGGCGGGGTCGGGCGTGTGGCCGGTCATGCTGGGGCTGGCCGCCGTGCGGCTGCTGACCCTGGCGGTGTATATGGTGATCGGCCTGACCCTGGTGCGGGCGGTGTTGTCCTGGGTCAACGCCGACACCCCGCTGATGCCGGTCGTGTACGAGTTGAGCGAGCCCTTCCTGCGTCCCCTGCGGCGCTTCATCCCGATGGTGTCCGGGGTCGACCTCACGCCGCTGGCGCTGTTCATCCTCTGCCAGCTGTTCCTGATGGTGCCGGTCATGGCGCTGGAACGGGCGCTGCTTGGTTCGCTCTGAGCCGGAACAGGCGCCGGCCTGGGCGCGCCGCGACGGCGATGGCTGGTTGCTGGCGTTGCACATTCAGCCCGGCGCCAGGGTGACGGAGGCCGTTGGCGAGCATGGCGGGCGGCTGAAGCTAAAGATTGCCGCGCCGCCTGTCGATAACAAAGCGAATGCGCTTCTGCTGGCCTGGGTGGCCGCGCAATTGGGTGTGCCGAGAACGTCGGTACGGCTCGTGAGAGGGGAGACCTCGCGGCAGAAAACCGTGGCGGTGTGCGGCGTCGACACACCCTGGCGTGAATTCGTGACAACTAGAAAAACATGAGTATCCACCTGGAACAGGAAGTCGCCGACTACAGCGAGCGGCGCATGCGGCTGGCAACAGCCATCACCGACTATGCCGACTGGCTGGACCGCCAGCATGGCATCGATGCCGAGCGCACATTGCGGCTGGCCGACACCGCGTCCAGCCTGCGCCAGGACAAGCTGGTGGTGGCCTTCGTCGCCGAGTTCTCGCGCGGCAAGACCGAGCTGATCAACGCGCTGTTCTTTGCCGATCATGGCCAGCGCCTGCTGCCTTCGGACGCCGGTCGCACTACCATGTGCCCGACCGAGCTGTTTTCCAATACGGACGAGCCGCCGAGTCTGTGCCTGCTGCCGATCGAGACGCGCCGCCGCAGCGAGTCGCTGGCGCACCTCAAACGCATGCCGATCGAGTGGTGCCGGGTGCCGCTCGACCCCACCGATCCACGCCAGTTGCACGACAGCCTGAGAAAACTCACCGAAACCAAGCCGATGGCGGCGGTCGATGCCATCGAAATGGGCCTGTGGGACAGCGAGGATGCGAGCGAAAGACACCAGCTGCGCGCCGACGGCACGGTGGAAGTGCCGGCCTGGCGCTATGCCATGGTCAATTACCCCCACCCCTTGCTGGAAGCCGGGCTGACGATCCTCGACACGCCCGGACTCAACGCCCTCGGCGCCGAGCCGGAACTGACCCTTTCGGTCATCCCCAACGCCCATGCAGTCATGTATCTGCTGGCCACCGACACCGGGGTGACGCGCTCGGACCTCGAGATCTGGCAGAAATACGTGCATCGCCACGCCAACTACCACGTCGCCGTGCTGAACAAGATCGACATGCTGTGGGACGACCTGAAGAGCGATTCCGAGGTCAATGCCACGATCGAGCGGCAGGCCGAGGAAACGGCACGCGTTCTCAAGCTGCCGCGCAGCCGCATTTTCGCCGTGTCGGCGCAGAAGGCGCTGCTGTCCAGGATACGCGGCGATGCCGAACTGCGCCTGCGCTCGGGCATCGAATCGCTCGAGTACCTGCTGGCACATCAGGTGATTCCGGCGCGTCGCGACATGCTGTATCACGCCGTCAGCCGCGAAGTCAGCAGCCTGCTGGAGGAAAGCCGGGTCGACATGTCCGCTCGTCTCAAGCGCAGCAGCGAAGAGTTGATCCAGCTGACGCAGCTGTCGGGCAAGAACCGTGAACTGATCGAGCAGACGCGCGCGGCTTTGCAAAAGGAAAAGGAAAGCTACGACGCCACGGCCAGCCAGTTCCGGGCCACCCGCAAGATGGTGCAGTCGCAGGGCGAGCACCTGATGGCGCACCTGTCGGAAGAGACGCTGGACTTGATCCTCAATACCGGGCGCGCGGCCATGGAAGACAGCTGGACGACGCGCGGCCTGACGGCCGGCATACGCCAGTTGAGCGAGCAGATGAATACGCGCTTCCAGCACGCCACCCAGATGGCCAACAACATGCTGGATGCGCTGGAGCAGGCGTATGCCCATTTTCAGCGCCAGCACAACCTGCCCAGGATGCAGGTGCCGCGCCTCGACCTGGGCGCCTACCGCAACCGCCTGCAGTCGCTGATGCGCGAAACCGAGGCGTTCTGCAAGGATCCCGCCAACCTGATGCTCGAGAAGCGCTTCATGATCCGGCGCTTCTACGCCAGCCTGGCCGAGGAGGCGCGCAAGGCGTTCCGGCTGGCGCGAACGGAAGCGGAGCGCTGGCTGCGCATCGCGCTGGACCCGATCATGACCCGCATCCGCGAGCACAAGCAGTACCTGGATACGCGGCTGGCCAACCTGCAGCGCATCCTCGAAAACATGGGCACGTTGCATGCCCGGATGGCCCAGGTCAAGCAGGAAATCGGCGTTCTGCGCAACGAGAAAGCCGAGTTGACGCGCATTTCGGCGTTGTTTGCCGCCTGAGTCCGCCGCGTGCCGGCCTGCCGGTCAGGTATTGAGGCGGTTCAGCAGGCCGACCGTCTTGTCCGGGTCGGTATTTTTCAGCAGCCGCTGGGCCGTCGGCGTCAATTCGTCCAGGTGCGACTTGAGCACCTGCTGCTTGACCTGCAGCAGGCTGGCCGGCTGCATCGAGAACGTGCGTAGCCCGAGCGCCAGCAGCAGGCGCGTGAGCATCGGGTCGCCCGCCATCTCCCCGCACACTGATACCGGCTTGCCAGCCTTGGCGCCCGCGCGAATGCTCTGTTGGATGAGCTGGAGCACGGCCGGGTGCAAGGGGTCGTACAGATGCGCGACGCTGTCGTCGGCGCGGTCGATGGCCAGCGTGTACTGGATCAGGTCGTTGGTGCCGATCGACAGGAAATCGAGTTTCTCGGCAAAATAGCTGGCCGACAGGGCGGCTGCGGGGACCTCGATCATGCCGCCCACCTGCACGCTGTCGTCGAACTTCAGGCCGTCCTTCCTGAGCGAGGCGCGCGCTTCCTCAATGCGCTGCAGCGTTTGCTTCAGTTCGACAAAGCTCGCCAGCATGGGGATCAGGATGCGCACCTGGCCATGCTGGGAGGCGCGCAGGATGGCGCGCAACTGGGTGTGGAACAGGCCCGGCTCGGCCAGGCAGAGGCGGATCGCCCGCAGCCCAAGGGCAGGATTTTCGGCCACGGTATGGCCCCACGGCGCCTGCTTGTCGGCCCCCAGGTCGAGCGTTCGGATGGTGACGGGCTTGCCGTCGAGCGACTCGGCCACGGCCTTGTACGATTCGTACTGCTCGTCTTCGCTGGGCAGGTCGTCGCGGTTGAGGAACAGGAACTCGCTGCGGAACAGTCCGATGCCGTGCGCGCCAGCCTTCTTGACGGCGTCGACATCCTGCAGCAGTTCGATATTCGCCATCAGTTCGATCGGCGTGCCGTCCAGCGTCGCGGACTTGCTGGTTTTCAGGCGCTTGAGCTTGTCCGAATCGATGCGCAATTGGTTCTGCCGCAACCGGTATTCGGTCAGAACCGACTCGTCCGGGTTGACGATCACCACGCCGTCGCGGCCGTCGACGATCAGCAGGTCGTGATCGCGGATCAACCCGCGCGCGTTGTGCAAGGCCATTACAGACGGGATCGCCATGCTGCGCGCCAGGATAGCCGTGTGCGACGTGGCGCCGCCGAGATCGGTGATGAACGCCGCAAAGTGCACGTTCTTGAACAGCACCATGTCGGCAGGCGACAGTTCGTGCGCGACCAGGATGCGCTCGACGTCGAAGTCGATGTCGAGCGGCAAATGGCTGGGATGGCCGATCAGCGCCTTGAGCACCCGCTGCACCACCTGCACCACGTCTTCCTGGCGGCTTCTCAGGTAGGCGTCGTCGATCTCCTCGAAGCGCGCCACCAGCGCTTCCATCTGCTGCGCCAGCGCCCACTCGGCGTTGCACTGGGTTTCGCGGATCAGGCGCTTGGGCTCCTCGGCGATCATCGAGTCGCCGAGGAACATCAGGTGCATGTCGAGGAAGGCAGAAAGCTCCGCAGGCGCATTGGCCGGGATATGGCTGCGCAGGATTTCCAGCTCGGCCCGCGTCGACAGGATGGCCTCCTCGAAACGCGCCAGCTCGTCCTTGATGTACTTGCGTTCCAGCATGTACTGCGGCACTTCGACGCGCGCGCTGGAGGCCAGGTGGGCATAGCCGATGGCGATGCCGCCCGAAACGCCGATGCCGTGCAGGGAAAAGCTCACAGTTCCTCTCCAAAGCCGCTTGCAATCAGTTCGGCCAGCGCATCCAGGGCTTCCTGCTCGTCCTCGCCGTCGGTTTCGAGCGTGACCGTGCTGCCCTTGGCCGCGGCCAGCATCATCACGCCCATGATGCTCTTGGCGTTGATGCGGCGGCCATTGCGGGTCATGAACACCTGGCTCTTGAAGCCCGACGCGAGCTGCGTCAGCTTGGCGGAGGGACGCGCGTGCAATCCCAGCTTGTTGACGATCTCAACGTCTCGTTGCTGCATGGCACATGGTCTCGGTGATGTGGTTGATGCTGTTGCGTCCACCCTCGACGATGCGCTCGATGAGCTGCGGCAGCGGCAGGGTGTCGCGATAGTTCAATGCTTTCAGCAGCATGGGCAGGTTGACGCCGGACACGCCCTCGATGTGGGCGGGTTCGAGCAGGCGGCACAGCGTGTTGCAGGGGGTGGCGCCGTAGACGTCGGTCAGCACCAGGATGCCGTCGCCTTCGTCCAGTTCGGCCAGGCGAGCCTCCATGACTTTCTGGTGCGCGTCGGGATCGGCATTTCCGATGAAATCGAGCGTGGCCAGGCCGCGCGGGCGCTTGCCCAAAACGTGCGTCGCGCAATCGACCAGACTGTCCGGCAGGGTGCCGTGGGCGACGATCAGGATCCCTATCATGGCATGTACTTCAAACCAAAAACGTCATTCTAGCGAAGGCGGGCCTGCATGGCAGGGGAGACATGCAGCCGGCCTACGGCGTCTACCGCCAGATACGCGGTCACGTCGAGCCGGGAAGCCTGTCCGATCAGGCGATCCGGGCCTTCGATGAACAGGGGCTTCGACAGCGCGTCGGAGCGTGTGCCCGCATGTTTGCCCGAGACCAGCAGCGTCACCGACTGCATGCCCGTTGCGGGCCGGCCGGTGCGCGGATCGATCAGGTGGCAGTAGCGTTGGCCTTCCACCTCGAAATAGCGCTGGTAATCCCCCGACGTGCCGATGGCCTCGCCATCGTGCAGTTCGAGCGTCGCCAGGGTGCCGGGCGTGCGGGGATGCTGGATGCCCACGCGCCAGGGCCGGTCGCCGTGCGTGCCCAGCGCGATCACATTGCCGCCGATGTTGACCAGGGCATGACGGATGCCGTGGGCCTTGAGAATGCGCACGGCTTCGTCGAGTGCGAAGCCCTTGGCGTAGCCGCCGAGATCGAGGCGAACGGCCGGATTGGCGCTCGATACGGCCTGGTCGTCGATGCGCAGGTCGCGCAGGCTCGGGGCCGCCCGGGTCAGGCGCGCAATCTCCGCTGCGGCCGGAACGCGCGCCACGGGCGTGTCGGCATGAAACCCCCACAGGGCGATCAGCTGGCCGATGGCCGGGTTGAACAGGTCGCCGGAGCGGATGGCGAGCGCCTGCGCATCGCGCAGCATCGCAGCGAGCTCGGGCGTGACGGGCGCGCTGTTCCCGGCAGCCAGCGCCGCGTTCACGTCCGACAGCGCACTGGGTTGCCAGGCATGCAGCGTGCGGTGCAGCTCATCGAAGCGTGCGAGCACCGCAGCGATCGCCGGGCCGGACCTGGCCTGCGGCGCACCGTACACGCTGACCTCGACCAGCGTGCCGAACACATACGATTGCTGTTGCTGCAACGGCGGGGGCGCACACGCGGCCAGCAGCCAGATCAGCAAAAGCCCGAGGGTGCTTTGAACCAGGCGCAAGCGCGTACGCCTCACAGCCGGATCGTGTTCGAGCAGTTTCGCTCGATGGCGGCGATGAACTGGGTAGCCACGTCATGGCCCGACTGGGCGGCGATTTCCTGGAAGCCGGTGGGGCTGGTGACGTTGATTTCGGTCAGGTAGCTTCCGATCACATCGAGGCCGGCAAGAAAAATGCCGTGCTCCTTGGCCCACGGAGCGATCGTCTCGGCAATCAGGCGATCGCGCCCCGAGAGCTCCTGTACGCGGGCGGTGCCGCCGGTGGCGAGGTTGCCGCGCGTCTCCCCTGCCTGCGGAATGCGCGCCAGCGCCCACGGCACCACCTCGCCGTCGATCAGCAGGATGCGCTTGTCGCCTTCGCTGATGGCCGGCAGGTAACGCTGCGCCATGATGGCGCGTCGGCCATGGCGGGTCAGGGTCTCGAGGATGGCATTGCGGTTCAGGTCGGCAAGCGTCAGGCGGAAAATCCCGCTGCCGCCCATCTCGGTGAGCGGCTTGACGATGATGTCGTGGTGCTCGGCAAGAAAAGCCTGGATCACCGACGCATCGGCGCTGACCTGTGTAGGCGCGATGAAGCGCGGAAAATTGAGGATGGCCAGTTTCTCGTTGAATTCGCGCAGGCAGTCGGGTCGGTTCAGGACCCGTGCACCGTTGGCTTCGGCGACGCTCAGCAGGTGGGTGGCGAGCAGGTAGTCGGTATCCACCGGCGGATCGGTGCGCATGATGACCGCATTGAAGTCTTTCAGCGTGCAGACATCCGTGTGCAGGATGGAATACCAGTTGGCGTCGTTGCTGACCTCGAGCGCAGCGCACGGCGCGCGCGTGTAGCCATCCTGGATCGACAGCTGGCGCGCCTCGGTCGCGTACACGGCATGGCCGCGCGCTGCCGCGGCGCGCATCATGGCCACCGAGCTGTCCTTGTAGGCTTTCAGGCCGGGGAGCGGGTCGACGATGAACAGCAGCTTCATGCGGATTCGTTCAGCGCTTCGTCGAGCTCGATGCTGGCCGCCAGCATCGCCAGCCGCGCAATCACGCCGTAGGCATAGAAGCGGTTGGGGCTGGCGTCGGGGTTGGCGCTGCGGTCGGGCATCACGCAGGTATCGTCGAACGCCAGCGGCACGAAGTGCATGCCGGGGCTGTTGAGGTTCTCGTCCGAGCCGCGGCCGGTATGCACCCGGTAGAAGCCGCCGACGACGAAATGATCGAGCATGTAGACCACCGGTTCGGCCACCGCGCCGTTGATGCTTTCGAAGGTGTAGACGCCTTCCTGGATCAGCACCTCGCTGAACGCCAGTCCTTCCTTGCCGACGGCCATCTTGTTGCGCTGCTTGCGGTTGAGCTCGCGCACGTCGTCCGGCGACTTCACCGTCATGATGCCCATGCCGTAGGTGCCGGCGTCGGCCTTGACGATGACGAAAGGCGGCTGGTCGATGCCGTATTCGTCGTACTTGGCCTGGATCTTTTGCAGCATCTCGCCGACTTTTTCGGCCAGGCAATCCTCGCCCTGGCGCGCCTGGAAGTCGATTTTCCCGCACTGGTTGAAATAGGGATCGATCAGCCAGGGGTCGATGCCGACCATGCGCGCGAATTCATCCGCGACATGCTGGTACGCGGCGAAGTGGCGCGACTTGCGGCGCGTGGCCCAGCCAGCGTGCAGCGGCGGCATGATGGTCTGTTCGATGTCCTTGAGGATGTCGGGCGCCCCGGCCGACAGATCGTTGTTCAGCAGCACCGCGCAGGGGTCGAAGCCTTCCAGGCCGATACGGTTGCCCTTGCGGACCAGCGGCTCCAGCGTCAGCCGGCCGCCGGCAGGAAGCTCCAGCGTGGTGGGTTCGGTGATGTCGGGGATCAGCGTGCCGATGCGCACGATCAGGCCGGTCTGGCGCAGGATGTGCGCGAGCACCGCGACGTTCTGCAGATAGAACGTGTTGCGGGTGTGGCTCTCGGGGATCAGCAGCAGGCGTTGCGCGTCGGGACAGATTTTCTCCACGGCGCCCATCGCGGCGTGGATCGACAGCGACATGAAGGCCGGGTTGAGATTGTTGAAGCCGCCTGGAAACAAATTGGTGTCGACCGGCGCCAGCTTGAAGCCGGCGTTGCGGATGTCCACCGAGGTGTAGAACGGCGCGGCCTGGTCCTTCCACTGCTGCCGGAACCAGTGTTCGATCGTCGGTTGCGAGTCGAGCAGGCGCTTTTCCAGTTCCAGAAGCGGGCCGGTGAGTGCGGTGGTGAGGTAAGGGACCATAGAATAGCGCTTTCCAAGAAGCCCTTATTCTAGGTCAAGCCGGATGTTTGATATCGTTTTGTTTCAACCCGAGATTCCGCCCAACACCGGGAATCTCATTCGATTGGCGGCCAACACGGGGTGCCGGTTGCACCTGGTCGAGCCGCTTGGCTTCGACCTCAGCGACAAGCAGGTGGCGCGCGCAGGGCTGGACTATCACGACATGGCCTGCGTCCGGGTGCATGCCGGTTGGGACGCCGTGCGGGCAGCCCTGTCCGGCCGCCGCTGGTTCGCGCTCACCACCAAGGGCAGCACCCGCTACACGGACATCGCCTTTCAGCCTGGCGACGTGCTCCTGTTCGGCCCCGAATCGCGCGGCCTGCCACCCGAGATCCTTCAGCAGTTCGAGTCCCCGTTCCGGGTGCGGGTGCCGATGTTGCCGGGATCGCGCAGCATGAACCTGTCCAATTCAGTCAGCGTCGTCGTGTTCGAGGCGTGGCGGCAGAACGGATTTGCCGGCGGGGTGTGACAGCGCTGGCCCGCGCGCGAACAGGGCCCGGGATTCCGGGAATCTCGGCAGGGTGTTCCGGCAATGCGATCGGCGTACCGAAAAAACTTGGATGCCGGGCTTGATTTTTCTCCCGATAAACCGATAACAACATCCGTATATATACTAATATACTGATTCGCCGCTTCGTGGCATGCCCGGCGATGGGCGGTCAGCTTGCCCGGGCGTGTCGTTCCGAAAAGTCATTACAACGCGAGGAAAACCATGCGCATCAATATGCCTGTCACCCAAGTCGAGCACGCCCTTGCTGAAGACGTTTCGCTGGTCTCGAGAACAGATATCGAAGGCCGGATTACCTATGCGAACCCGTCGTTTATCCAGGCGAGCGGCTATAGCGAGCGCGAACTGATCGGCCAGCCCCACAACCTGCTGCGCCATCCGGACATGCCGGCTGAGGCTTTCGCGGACTTGTGGGGCACCCTGAAAGCCGGCCAGCCGTGGACGGGGGTGGTGAAAAACCGCCGCAAGAATGGCGATCACTACTGGGTGTACGCCAATGTCACGCCGGTGCGGGCAGGCGGCGCCGTCACGGGCTATCTGTCGGTGCGCACCCCCGCGAGCCGTGAGCAGGTCGCTGCGGTCGAGCCGGTGTACCGGCAGTTTTCCGAGGGGCGGGCGAGCCACCTTGCCATACGCAACGGCGCCGTGGTGCGGGACGACTGGCTGGGCAGGGTGACGGGCTTTCGGAGGATTCCGGTTGGCGTGCGGATTACGCTGAGCACCTGGACGGCAGCCGTACTGATCCTGCTGCTCGGCGGAATGGGCGCATGGGAAGCCCGCGCGCTGGCGCAGGCTGCGGGCATGTCGAGCGACCTGCCCGGCCTGCTTGCTGGTGCGTCGATAGCGGGTGCGCTGCTGACCCTGATGTTCGGCATGTTCATCAACCGTACGATCGTGCGGCCGCTCGACCGGGCGCTCGATGTTGCCCACGCGATCGCCGGCGGCGACCTGTCGCTCAGGTTCGAGGCGAGGGCGTGGGACGAGACCGCGCAACTGATGCGGGCACTGACCCAGATGAAGGTCAACGTGGTGGCCGCCGTGTCGGATATCAGCGCCAACGTCGAAAGCATCCGCAACGCGGCGAGCGAGATCGCAACCGGGAACATGGACCTGTCGGCACGCACCGAGTCGCAGGCGTCGTCGCTCGAGGAAACGGCAAGCTCGCTCGAAGAGCTGACCGGTACGGTCAGGCAGAATGCCGAGAGCGTCCATCACGCCAGCCAACTGGTGACGTCCACCGCCGACATCGCAGTCCGGGGTGGCGACGTGGTCGGCCAGGTCATCGCCACCATGAGCTCGATCAAGGACAGCTCGAGAAAGATTTCCGAAATCATCAGCGTCATCGACAGCATCGCATTCCAGACCAATATTCTTGCCTTGAATGCGGCAGTCGAGGCTGCTCGCGCCGGCGAGCAGGGGCGGGGCTTCGCGGTGGTCGCGGGCGAGGTGAGAAACCTCGCGCAGAACACGGCCGTCGCCGCCAGGGAGATCAAGGCGCTCATCAGCGACTCGGTCGGACGGGTCGAGGCAGGCCGCAAGCTGGTCGACGAAGCCGGTCAGGCCATGGATGACATAGTTACGTCGGTGCAACTTGTCGCCGACATCATTGCCGGCACGGCCACTGCCAGCCATGAGCAAAGTGCGGGCATCGACCAGATCAACCAGGCAGTCGCCCAGATGGACGAAATCACGCAGCAGAACGCAGCGCTGGTCGAAGAAGCCGCCGCGGCATCGGCGCATCTGCACGAGCAGGCCGACCGCCTGGTTCAGGCAGCCAGCGTATTCCATTTGCGCCCCTCCGGGCTGTCCCCCGCGCGGGTGCTCCAGACCACGAGACCAGAAGTGACGAATCGTCCGACTGGACGTGACCGTCTCCGTCTCGTCAAAGTGGCCTGACATGGTCCTGGCTGGCGCCGCGGTGTGCAGTCCATCCGGAGCGACAGGCTCCGGGTCCTGAATGACTCTATGGGAATCAGCGTTATGCGCATGCTGTCTTTTTCGAAAATACTGCTGATCCTGTTTGTCCTGGGAAGCGGTTCGGGCGTCATCGTCAGCGCCATCGGCTGGTGGGGGATCGAGCAGTCGGAGCGACAGATCGACTGGCTGCGCAACACCAACATGACGAACCTCAAGCAGGCATCCGAGCTGACGATGCGCCTGTCGTTCCTGCGGGCACAGGCCGGCGATGTGCTGAGCCAGCAGCAGTCGCTTCCTGAGGGTGTCGGTGCAATGGCGCGTACCGATGCGCTGATACGCGAGGACATCGAATACCTGAAGCGGAACTTCAGGCGCGACTACAACCAGAGCCGGATCCGCACGCTCGAGCTGCAGTACGAGAAGATGTTTCTCAGCATGCAGGCCGTCATGACACGCATGGTGGACGACGAGGCCGAGGCCCGGCGGCAGTTCAGGGAGCATACCCAGCCGCTTTACGAGGCGGTGCTCGAGACCGCGTCAGGCCTGACACCGGGCATCATGCGCTCGGCCAGCCAGGTCTATGCCAGCGCGATCGCCAGCAGCCAGCACAGCGAACAGGCGTTGTTGACGGCTGCAGTGCTGTCGGGACTGGTGTTCTCGCTCGTCGTCTGGCTGGGGCGGCGCTTCGTGATCGAACAGGAGCAGAATGCCCAGTCGCTGCGGCTTGCTGCGGCCGTATTCGACAGCTCCAACGAGGGCATCATCATCACCGCGCCGGACGGCAGCATCCTGAGGGTCAATCCCGCTGTCAGCAGCGTCACCGGATACCAGCCCGAGGAACTGATCGGCCAGAATCCGCGCATCTTCTCCTCGGGGCGTCAGGGGCCGGAGTTCTACCGCTCACTGTGGAATGACGTGCTGAAGAATGGCCAATGGCAGGGCGAGATCTGGAACCGTCGCAAGAACGGCGAAGTGTTTGCCGAGTGGTTGTCGATCAGCTGCATTCGTTCGCCAGGCGGGCGGGTCGATTACTACGTGGCCACCTTCAGCGACATCACCGAGCGCAAGCGGGCGCAGGATCGCATTTATCACCAGGCCTACCATGATGCGCTGACCGGCCTGCCCAACCGGGTGCTGTTCCGCGATCGCCTTGAGCAATCGCTCGCCTTTGCGCATCGCATCAATCATGGCAAGGTGGCCTTGCTGTTCATCGACCTGGACCGCTTCAAGCTGGTCAACGATTCACTGGGACACGATGCGGGCGACCGGCTGCTCCAGCTGGTCGCCCAGCGCCTGCGCGCGGTCGGCCGCCAGACCGACACCCTCGCCCGGCTTGGCGGCGACGAGTTCACGTTTCTCCTGCCGGACGTGGACGATGTCGAGGAGGCGCGCGTGGTGGCCAACAAGGTGCTGTCAGCCCTGAGACTTCCCTTCTCGCTGGACGGGCACCACATCTGCGTCAGCGCGAGCGTTGGCATCAGCGTGTATCCGGATGACGGGGACAGCGTCGAGATCCTGATGAAGCACGCCGATACCGCAATGTATCGGGTCAAGAAGGAAGGACGCAACGGCATCCAGATCTATGACCATGCGCTCGACCAGGCGAGCCTGAGGCGCCTCGAACTTGAAAACGACCTGCACGCCGCGCTCGGCAACCAGGAACTGCAGCTGCTGTACCAGCCGCAATACGATCTTGGGACCGGGGAGATCCGCGGCGCGGAAGCCCTGGTCCGCTGGCAGCATCCGGAGCTCGGCATGGTCTCGCCCAGCGAGTTCATTCCGATTGCCGAGGAAACCGGCCTGATCGTGCCGATTGGCGCTTGGGTGCTGGAGGCGGCATGCCGGCAGGCGCAGGCCTGGAAACAGGCCGGACTGGGCGGCCTGGTCATGTCCGTCAATCTGTCCGTGCGTCAGTTCTACCGCGAGGATGTCGTCAAGCTGGTCACGCGCGCCATGGACGAGCATTGCCTCGACGCCAACATGCTCGAACTCGAAATCACCGAGAGCGTGGCCATGGATAATGTGGAATATACGATCAGGACGCTGGAATCGCTCGCCGAAAGCGGGCTGCAGCTGGCAATCGACGACTTCGGCACGGGGTATTCGTCCTTGAGCCAGTTGAAAAAGATGCCGGTCGGTGTCCTCAAGATCGACCGTTCTTTCGTTCAGGACATCACGCATGACGATGAAGGGGCCGAGATCGTGAATGCGATCATTCACATGGCGCACCGCCTCGGACTCAAGGTCATCGCGGAAGGCGTGGAAACCGAGGCGCAACTGGCGCACCTGAAGTCGCAGCATTGCGACTTCGCGCAGGGTTACCTGTTCAGCCAGCCGGTTGCCGCATCCGAGCTGGATGCGCTCATCCAGGCGACCTGCAAGCCCTGTTCCCGGGCTGCTTTGAAGATCGCCTGTGCCTGCTGATCCAGCCTGCCCCGCTGCATCCTGTCGGACTGGCCTGGGGGCTGTTCGATGAATGTTTACATTCCGGCAAGGTTGCGGGCGCTAAAGTTTTGGCCGGTTTGTACGTCATCACAGGGCATGGCGTGCTGCTCCGGACACCATGCCATGCGCGGAAGAGCCAGACCCCGACCGCGGAATGAACAGGCCGGAATGTTTGCGCGAAGTCCATTTCATGGCGTTGAGAGGCGCCTGTCCGCATGGCAATACGGTTAGAATGGGCTCCATCAACCCTTTTGCGTTGTCATCACTGCTCCATGCCAACAACCAGCCAGCCTAGAATCACCCGTGAAGTGATCGAGTCCGTGGTGCACCTGACCGAGCAGCGCGACGAGTTGACGCTGCTGCACAGCCTTCAGGAATCGATTCTGGAAATGCTGCCCGGGGTGAAGGTTTCCATGCTGTGCCTGGTGCCCGCATCGGAACGCGGTCAGTGGAAGCTGGACCAGGACTGCCACTTGCCGGAAAACCAGTTTCCGCTGACGGATGCCCTGGTGGCCGAGGCCGCCAGCCTGAATCCGGACGAGACATCCCGGATGTGGACGCACGATGGCCATCGCTACCTGATCTGCAGCCTGGGTTTGCGCGCCGACCGGCGCAAGGCGATCCTGATGCGGCAGGCCGAATGGAGTTCGGCCGACCAGTTGATCGCCGAAGGTATGCTCAAGATCTACGGCAACTATGCGCGGGTGCTGTTCGACAGCGAGCGCGATACGTTGACCGGTCTCTACAACCGGAAGAAGCTGGAACAGAAAATGAGCGAGCTTCTGGCGGCGCGGCTCAGCGGTTTCCACCGCGAGCGCGACAAGGATACCGCCGACTACCTGGCCGTCCTCGACATCGACCACTTCAAGCGCATCAACGACAACTACGGCCATTTGATCGGCGACGAGGTCCTGATCATCTTCGCCGGCCTGGTTCGCAACGCCTTGCGCGATGTGGACTGGGTGTTCCGCTACGGCGGCGAGGAATTCGTCGTGCTGGTCAAGGGCGTGACCCCTGCCACGATCGCTTCCATCATGGAGCGCATCCGCGGCAAGGTGCAGAACCATTTGTTCCCGCAAGTGGGGCAGGTCACCGTGAGCATCGGCTTTACGCCGATCGTCAACCAGAGCCTGCCGCCCTACGTGTTCGAGGAGGCCGACAAGGCGCTGTACTTCGCCAAGGAGAACGGCCGCAACCAGGTCTGCAATTACAGCGAACTGGTTTCCAGCGGCGACCTGGTCGAGGAAGAACGGGCGAGCGGCTCCATCGACCTGTTCTGAACGCTGGAAGGATTCAGGTTCAAGGCAGCCGCCGTCGGCCTCAGGCCTGCGAGGTGTGCTCGCTGGTTCAGGCCGGATAGGGCAGCTATTCCTTCATCGTCACCACGCGGTTCCGGCCTTCGGCCTTGGCCTGGTAGAGGCCGCGATCGACCCTGCTCATCAGCGTGTCGGCGGTGTCGCCGCTGCGATATTCGACGACGCCGAAACTGCAGGTGACCTGCCGGATGTCGGCGAATGCCTGTTTTTGTATCCGTTCCCGCAGCTTCTCGGCCAGGATGCGACCGCCTTCCAGGTCGGATTCCGGCACCAGCACCACGAACTCCTCTCCGCCCCAGCGCGCAAACAGATCGGTTGCGCGGATGGCGTCGCCCACGGTCCGGGTCAGCTGGATCAGCACCTGGTCGCCGGCCTGGTGACCGACCGAGTCGTTGATGCGCTTGAAATGGTCGACGTCGAACAGGATCAGGGCCATCGGATTATTGAAGCGCGAAGCCCGCTCGAGTTCACTGGCCAGCGCTTCGTCGAAACGCCGTCGGTTGCAGATTCCGGTCAGCGTATCGGTGGTGGCCAGCTGCTTGAGCCGCTCTTCGGTCTGCACCCGCTCGCTGGCATCGCGAATGATGCCCGTGACGTTCCACTGGCCTCGCAGCTGGATCGCCGAGAGCGAAATGTCCACCGGGAATTCCCTGTCGGACTGGTGCCGGGCCGTGAGCGTCGTGGTCTGGCCGATCCGCGTTCCCACGCCCGTCCGCACGAAGTTCAAGAAACCGGCGTGGGCGCGCTTCTGGTCGCGCTCGGGAACGACCAGCGCATGCAGGTTCTTTCCCAGGGCTTCGGCTTCGGAATAGCCGAACATCTTCGTTGCGGCCGGATTCCAGTAGGTGACCGACTCGCTGGAATCCACCATGATCACAGCGTCCTGGGCCGTGTCGGTGATCGTGTGCAGGATTTCCTCGCGCTCGACCAGTTCGCGGGAGCGAATCTTCACCAGCTGCTCAAGCTCGTCGCGGCTGCGTTCGAGCACGTGCTGGGCCTCCTTGATGGCCGTGATGTCGGTGCGCACCGATACGTAGCGGACAGGCAGGCCGTCTTCGCCCAGGAAGGGCAGGATCGTCGAGGCCACCCAGTACAGCGTGCCGTCCTTGCGGCGGTTGCAGATCTCGCCCCGCCAGACCTTGCCGGCGCTGATCGTGGCCCACAATTCTTCGTAAAACGCGTCGGGATGATTGCCGCTCTTGAGCAGCCGGTGGTTCTGGCCCAGCAGCTCCCTGCGCGAATACTGGCTGATTTCGCAGAATTTCTCGTTGGCGTCGATGATGTTGCCGTGCACGTCGGCCACGCTCACGATGTTGTGCTCGTCGAGCGCCAGTTTCTGGAATTCGAGATCCTGGTTGCTCAGGTGCAGCCGCTCGCTGGTATCGGTCAGGTAGGTGATCAGGCCGCTCATTTTCCGGGTGACCAGCATGAACACGCCCCAGATCAGCAGCAAGCCGACCAGTCCGCCCAGCACGAACAGCACGTTGGCACGGTGCTGCGCCCGCTCCCCCGTCTCGGCGTGCTCGCGCGTTCTGTCCAATGCGTCGTCCAGCAGGGCAGTCAATAATTCGATCATGCGGTTCTGCGCGGGCAGGGCTTGGTCGATCAGAATTCGTTCGGCCTCGACGATGTTGCCGGCCTCAAGCAGTTCGATGACCTGGTATTGCAGCGGCATGGTAGCAATGGTCTGCTGGCGTTGCTGCTCCAGCAGGTCCTGTTCGAATGGCGTCAGCGGCAGCGCCATCAGGGCTCGACGTGCCTCGCCGAACGCTGCGCCCTGTGCGTAATAGAGTTGCAGCGCGCTGTCCCGCTCGAACGGATCGTCGGTGTGCACGGCCTTGAACAGTGCAAAAGTTCGGTCGCGCGAAGTGAACTGCATCCGGTAAAGCAGTTCCGCTGCGGCCTGCTCGTGGGACACGATTTCGTTCAGCGCCTGGTTGCCAACCTCGACGCGCCAATAGCTCAGCGCGGAAATGAACAGCATTACGCCCATGACGGAGCCGAATCCCCAGCGCATGACGCGCGGCGTGAAAGTCCGGATTCGGTCGAGGTTGGGTCGTCGGGGGGGACGCGGATCGGGCATTCAGTCGTTCTCCATCACACTAGAGTAACGGATGATTTTCCGGTTTCATGAGGGGGTGGAATGTACTCGCTGCAGCAGCCCCCGAGCATTGTGGGTTTCGAACGTGGGCCTGCCGAGAGGGGCGTCAGAATTCGGTCTTGATTTCCCGGTTGAGCAGGGCGTCGACCGCCTGGTCGGCGGGCAGGCCCTCGAACAGCATCTGGCTAACCTTGCGCGTGATCGGCATGTCGACTCCCAGTTCGGCGGCAAGCGCGGAGACCTCGCGGGCGGTGGTGACGCCTTCGGCAACGTGCCCGAGTGCGTCCAGGATGGCCTGCAGGGCCTGGCCGCGGGCGAGGCGCAGGCCGACCTGGCGGTTGCGGGACAAATCGCCGGTCGTGGTCAGGATCAGGTCGCCCAGTCCGGACAGCCCCATGAAGGTTTCGCGCCTTCCGCCGAGCCGGGTTCCCAGCCGGGTCATTTCTGCGAGGCCCCGCGTGATCAGCGCCGCGCGTGCGTTGTGGCCCAACTGCAGGCCGTCGCAGATGCCGGCGGCGATGGCCATGACGTTCTTCAGCGCGCCGCCCACCTCGACGCCGACGACGTCGTCGTTGGCGTATATGCGCAGGCGATGGCTGGACAGGCTCTCGGCCAGATGCTGCGCCAGCTGGGTGTCGAGCGAGGCCAGCGTCAGCGCGGTGGGGTAGCCGCGCGCCACCTCCTGGGCAAAGCTGGGGCCGGATAGCACGCCCGTGGCGGCATGCGTGGGCAGCAGTTCGGCCACGAGTTGATGCGGAAGCCTGCAGTTGCCCGGCTCGAAGCCCTTGCATACCCAGACCAGGGGCGGCAGGTTGGCATGCTTCGCCAGTGCGGTCAGGGTGGCGCGCAGGCCGCCTGTCGGGACCGCGATGACGATCAGCTCGGCATGATCGATTGCCCGGTCGAAGTCGGCGTCGAATCGCAGCGCGTCCGGCAGGGGGCAGTCGGGTAAATACGGGGTGTTGACGCGGCTCGCACGCATCGCGTCGAGGTCGCCGGCCTTGCGCGCCCACAGCGTGACGTCATGGTGGGGCGCCCAGCTGGCAGCCAGCGCGGTACCCCAGGCGCCGGCACCGAGTACCGTCAGCTTCATCCGGGCAGGACTCATCTTCCCCAGGCCTCATGCGCCCGCAACCAGCCGGCCTGGCCGTCGGCATGCCTGACCGGCAGCCAGCCGTACGCGGTGGCATCGCCGGTGATGTCAAGCAGCACGCCGCGCACCGCGCGGAAAGCCAGGGCGGCATCGGGGCGCGGCTGCTGCAGGATGTCGGCGGTGTCCACCTTGATCATCGTGCTGCGGGCGCCGCCCAGGGCGGATTTCTCGATCCAGGCCAGCCGTCCGCTGTGGTCGCGCACCTTGACCCAGACGGCCGTGTCGACCACGACCTCGAGCGGCAGGCCGCTGCCGGCGATGGCGACCTTGCCGGCAGCGGTGGACGGGGCGTCGAAGAGCAGGGCCGGGCGTGACGTGCTGCGATACTCCAGGGCCGAGGCAGGCAGCGAGGCAGCCAGCAGCCAAACAGCGGTAAACAGGCGCAGTTTCAACGTCTGCAGGTCAGTGCGTCTGGTTGGGGGCGGCTTGTTGTTGCTGGGCTTGCTGCTGCTGCAGGAACAGGCTCTCGAAGTTGACCGGGTTGAGGATCAGCGGCGGAAAGCCGGCGCGGATCACCACGTCGGACACCGTCTCGCGCAGGTACGGGAAGACGATGTTGGGGCAGCCGATCCCGAGCACCATCGGCATCTGGTCCTGCGGCACGTTCTGGATGTTGAAGATGCCGCCCTGTGTGCATTCGACCAGGAACATCACCTTGTCGCCGACCTTGGCGGTGACGGTGACGGTGATGGTGCAGTCGAACATGTTGTCGTTGAGCGCGCGGCTCTCGCTCGACAGGTTGACGTCCATCTGCGGGGCCTCGCGCTCCAGGTAGATCGCGGGGGCGTTGGGCACCTCGACCGACAGGTCCTTGACGTAGAGTTTCTCGATATTGAATACGGGTTGCTGTTCTTCGGCCATGATGTCTCCCTGAATAAGAAAACCGGAGCTCACGCTCCGGGGATGGGTGCATTTTACACGCGCTTATTGAATCCCTTGTGACGCCAGCCACCGTTTTAGCGCATGCGCCTCCATCGCGCCCGACAGGCGCGCGACTTCCGCGCCGTTGCGGAACAGGATCAGGCTCGGGATGCCCTTGATGTGGTGGCGCATCGACACCTGCGGCTGGGCCTCGGTGTCGACCTTGGCAAAGCGGACGCGCGAGGCCATGTCGGCCGCCACCTGCTGGAACACGGGGGCCATCATCTTGCAGGGACCGCACCAGTCGGCCCAGAAATCGACCAGGACCGGCAGGCCGGCGCGGGCGATGAAACGGTCGAACGTGTCGGCCGTCAGGTCGACGGGTTTACCGGGCAGCAGCGGCGCGCTGCACTTGCCGCATTTGGGAGCGTCGCCGAGACGTTCGTCGGGCACGCGATTGACAGCCAGGCAGTGGGGACAGGCGAGTTCCATGGAGGCTCCTTGAAGCGAGTGGTCTTCGCTTCAAGGTGGGGGGTGCGGCTCAGGATTTCAAGCGCGTTCGAGCAGGGGGATCAGTTCGCCCGCGGCATCGAGCGCCGAGGTGTCGTCGAAGCCACCGACATGGGTGTCGCCGATGAACACTTGCGGAACGGTGCGACGACCGCCGGAGCGGGTCATCATCTCGTCCTGCTTCGACGGGTCGAGGTCGATGCGGATCTTCTCGATCTCGGTGACGCCCCGGCTCTTCAACAGCCGCTCGGCGGCCACGCAATAGGGACAGACGGCGGTGCAGTACATCACGACTTTCTGCATGTGATTTCCTTGTATCTGGGTTACTTGTCGACGGGCAGGTTCGCGCGTTCCCACGCGATGATGCCGCCCGCCTGGTTGTAGACGGTCTCGAAACCGGCCTTTTTCAGCATCGCGCACGCGCGGGCGGAACGCTGGCCGCTGCGGCAGGTGACCAGGACCGGCTTGCTCTTGTGCTTCTCGATTTCCTTGAGGCGGCCGGACAGCGCGCCGAGCGGGATGTGCTTGGCCTTGGGGATATGGCCTGACGCATATTCCTTGTCTTCGCGCACGTCGAGGATCAGGGCGTCATCGTTGAACAGACGCGTCGCCTTCAGCGTGTCGGCCTGCTCGATGCCGGAAAGCTTGCTGCCGATGAAGGACCACATGAGCATGGCGCCCGACACCACGGCCAGGGATGCCAGCATCCAGTTGTCCTGCAGGAATTGCACGTCCATGGGCTGCTCCGCTTAGAGTCCGCAGCCCGACTGGACGCCGGCCTTCTTCAGCATGATGTCCATGGGGCAGAAGCGCGTGATGCCGGACTGGAACAGGTTGAAGCCGACGAAGGCGGTGAACCAGAGCCACGAGACCTGCGTCATGTCGACGCTGCCCGAAAAGTGCGCCAGCGCCAGCGACAGCATGATGAAAAGCCCCGCGACGATGCGGACGATACGTTCAACAGTCATGATCAGACTCCTGTGTGTTGGGAAGGGAATTTGCGATGGTTGGCGGCGTAGTACAGCACCGGAATGACCACCAGTGTCAGCAAGGTGGAGACGAAAATGCCAAATATCAAGGATACCGCGAGTCCCGAGAAAATGGGGTCGTCGAGGATGAAGAACGCCCCCATCATCGCGGCCAGTCCGGTCAGCACGATCGGCTTGGCGCGCGTGGCCCCGGCCTGGATCACGGCCTCCTGGAAGTCCATGCCGGCCGCGACCTGCTCGTTGATGAAGTCGACCAGCAGGATCGAATTGCGCACGATGATGCCGGCAAGCGCGATCATGCCGATCATCGAGGTCGCGGTGAACTGCGCGCCGAGCACCGCGTGCCCCGGCATCACGCCGATGATGGTGAGCGGGATCGGCGCCATGATGATCAACGGCGTCAGGTAGCTCTTGAACTGCGCCACCACCAGGATGTAGATCAGCATCAGGCCGACCGCGTAGGCCAGCCCCATGTCGCGGAAGGTCTCGTAGGTCACCTGCCATTCGCCGTCCCACTTCAGGCTGAATCCCGCGTAGGGATCGTCGGGCTGGCTGATGAAGTACTCGGACAGCGTGCCGCCCTGTTCGAGTGGCTTGTCCTTGAGTGCATCGCGCATTCCGAACAGGCCATACAGCGGCGAGTCCAGCTTGCCGCCGGTGTCGCCGACGACGAATACCACGGGCAGCAGGTCCTTGTGGTAGATGGTCTTCTCGCGCGTGCCGGGAATCGCCTCGACCACTTCTGACAGCGGAACCAGGTTGCCGTTGACGCTGCGCACGGTCAGCTTCAGGAGTTCGTCGATCGTGCTTTGCCGCTCCGGCGGCAGCGTGATGCGCACCGGGATTTCGTACTTGGCGCCGCTGCCGTGGATGGGCGTCACGCTCTCGCCCGACAGCCCCATCTTCATGGTCGCGACGATGTCCTTTTGCGCCACGCCCGCGAGCGCCGCCTTGTTCTGCAGCACGCGCAGCACGAAGCGCTGCGCATCGTCCTCCACCGTGTCGTCGATCGCCACGATGCCTTCCGATTGCTCGAACACGCCGCGCACCTGCTTGGCGACCTGGATCTGGGCATCGTAGTCCGGTCCGTAGATCTCGGCGACGATCGGCGACATCACCGGCGGGCCGGGCGGCACTTCGACGACCTTGACGTCGGCGCCGTGCTTTTTGGCGATGGCCTCGACCGTCGGGCGAATCGCCTGCGCGATTTCGTGGCTCTTGCGGTCGCGCGCATGCTTGTCGACCAGGTTGACCTGCAGGTCGCCGACCTCCGGCCCCGAACGCAGGTAATACTGCCGCACCAGGCCATTGAAGTTGATCGGCGCGGCCGTGCCGGTGTAGGCCTGGTAGTCGGTGACTTCCGGCACCTGGGCCACGGCCGCCCCCATTTCCTCGAGCACCTGGGCGGTTTTTTCGAGCGGCGTGCCCACCGGCATGTCGACGATGATCTGGAATTCGGACTTGTTGTCGAACGGCAGCATCTTCAGGATGACCAGCTGCACGACCGGCAGCGCGACCGACAGCAGGATGGCGAGGCCGATGCCGAGCCAGAGCTTGCGGCGACTACCCTTGCCCTCGCTGCCACGCAGGAAGGGCGTGAGGCGCGTGCGGAACAGGCGCGTCAGGCGATCGTCGCCCTCGTGCCCGGCATGGGCGCCCTGCCGGATCAGCTTCAGCGCCAGCCAGGGCGTGACGATGAACGCGATCGCGAGCGAGATCAGCATGCCGATCGACGCGTTGATCGGGATCGGGCTCATGTAGGGGCCCATCAGGCCCGAGACGAAGGCCATCGGCAGCAGCGCGGCGATGACAGTGAGCGTGGCGAGGATGGTGGGACCGCCAACTTCATCCACGGCACGCGGGATGATGGCTTCCAGTCCGTCGTGGTCGAGCCCCATGCGGCGGTGGATGTTCTCCACCACCACGATGGCGTCGTCGACCAGGATGCCGATCGAGAAGATCAGCGCGAACAACGACACCCGGTTGAGCGTGAAGCCCCACGCCCACGACGCGAACAGCGTCGCCGCGAGCGTCAGCAGCACGGCGGCGCCGACGATCAGTGCCTCGCGCTTGCCGATGGCAAACAGCACCAGCAGCACCACCGAGGCGGTGGCGAAGATCAGCTTCTGGATCAGTTTCTGGGCCTTGTCGTCGGCGGTCGCGCCGTAGTTGCGGGTAATGCTGACCTCCACGCCTTCCGGCAGCACGCTGTTGTGCAGGGCCTGCAGCCGCGCGATGACCTTTTCCGCGACGTCGACCGCGTTTTCGCCGGGCTTCTTCGAGATGGAAAGCGTCACGGCCGGGAAGGTCTGGCCGTTGGCGTCCTTGTAGGTGCCGCCCGCGCCGGGGCCATGCCAGACATATTGCGCAGGCTGGTCGGGGCCGGCGACCACGTTGGCCACGTCGTTCATGTAGACCGGTCGGCCCTGGGCGACGCCGACCACCAACTGCCTGACGTCGTCCGCACCCGCCAGGTAGGTGCCGGTTTCCACCAGGATTTCCTGGTTGTTCGCCACCAGCGTGCCGGAAGGCTGCGCCGCGTTCGAGACCTGCAGCGCGTCGCGAATGTCCTTGGCCGACACGCCGTACGACGCCATGCGTTCCGGGTCCAGCATCACCCGCACCGCCCGGCTCGGGCCGCCGACCGTGCTGACTTCACGGGTGCCGTCGATGCGCTTCAGTTCGATCTCGGCCGCGTGCGCCACCTGTTCCAGCTCGAACGCGCCACGCGCCGGGTCGCGCGTCCACAGGGTGGCCGTCACGATCGGCACGTCGTCGATGCCGAGCGGCTTGATGATGGGCTCGCCCACGCCGAGTTCGGGCGACACCCAGTCGCGGTTGGCCTGGATCGTGTCGTACAGCCGCACCAGCGCCTGCGTGCGGTCCTCGCCGACCAGGTACTGCACGGTCAGCACCGCCATGCCGGGTTTGGAGACCGAATAGATGTGCTCGATGCCGGCAATCTGCGACAGCACCTGCTCGGCTGGCGTCGCCACCAGGGTTTCCACGTCCCGGGCCGACGCGCCGGGGAACGGAATGAACACGTTGGCCATCGTCACGTTGATCTGCGGCTCTTCCTCGCGCGGCGTGACCAGGATGGCGAACAGGCCCAGCAGCGCCGCAATCAGCGCGATCAGCGGCGTCAGCTGGGAGGTGAGGAAAAAGCGGGCGATGCGTCCGGAGAGTCCCATGCCTGTTCCTGCTTATTTCGAGGCGGGCTTGCCGGCGCCCTTGGCGTACACCCCCGCCTTGACCGGTTCGAGCGCGATGACCTCGCCAGGGTTCAGCCCCGCCAGCACTTCCACCTGGCCTTGCTTGTCCGGCATGCCCAGGCGAATCTGGCGCAGCGTGACCTTGTCCTGCTTCACGACGTAGACCGCCGTGATTTCCGAGCGGCGCACGACTGCTTTCGCCGGAATCGCGAGCTTGCGCGTGCTGTCCATCGAGAAATGCGCACGGGCGAACATGCCGGGTATCACGCCTCCCTGGCCGGCGGGCAGGTCGATGCGTACCTTGACCGTGTGGGTGGCCGCATCGGCCGAGGGCAGCACCGTGACGCGCACGGCCTCGATCGTCTGGCTGATGGACGGGATGTCGACAGCGACCCGCTGCGCCGATTTCACGGCCGCCAGCTTGTACTGCGGCACATTGGCGATGACCCGCATGCCCTGGGGGTCGTACAGCGTCAGCAGCGGCTTGCCCGGGCCGACGGTTTCGCCGGGCTCGACGTGGCGTGCCGCCACCACGCCGCTGTAGGGGGCCGTGACGACCGTGTAGCTGCTGACGGCCGTGGTCTGACCCACGCTGGCGCGCGCCGCGCGGGCGGCGGCTTCGGCCGCCCGGAAGTCCGCGGCGGCACGATCGAAGGCGGCCTGGCTGATGAACTTCTGCTGCAGAAGCTGTTTCTGGCGCTCGTAGTGGGCGCGGGCATTGGCCAGTTGCGCCTCGGCCTGGGCCACCTGCGCCTGGCTGCCGGCCACGGCAGACGACAACTCCTGGGCCGACAGCCTGACCATCACGGCCCCGGCCTTGACGGCATGCCCGGCGTCGACCTGGACGGCCGTCACCCGGCCGGACACCTGCGCCGCGAGGGTCGACTGCTTGACGGCCTCGACGGTGGCTTCGGTCGTGTAGCCGCCCTCGACGTCCTGGTAATTCACAGTGGCGGTGGTAAAAGGCAGGGCGCCCCACGCGGACGGCGAGGCTAGCAAGGCGCAGGCAAGCAGGCGGTTGAGGTTCAGCACTGAGGCATCTCCGTAGAAGTGATTATTAGAATATCCTAATAAACCAGCAAAATCAATCGCTTGAAGTTCGTTTATTGGTCTGTGCAGCGCGGCAGGCCGGCAGGATCAGTATGCCTGAATCGGGGCCGGTCGTTCGCGGCGGCGGCTTGTCGGGCATTCTTGCACGGAAGCGGGGCCGCCGGGCGCAAAAAAACCCGGCAGGTCTGTACCATGCCGGGTCCGTTGAATTCGGTTGCCCGAAGCTTACTTGGTGAATCCGCAGAAGACGTCGCGCATCATGCCGAGCAGTTTCAGCGTGCGGGTGTCGCCCACCCGGTAGTACACGCGGTTGGCATCCTTGCGGGTGCGCAGCACGCCCTTGTCGCGCAGGATGGCGAGGTGCTGCGAAATGTTGCTTTGCGAGGTGCCGACGTGATCGACGATGTCCTGCACGCTGACTTCCTTGTCGCCCAGCACGCAGAGGATTTTAAGGCGCAAGGGGTGGGACATGGCCTTCATCGCACGCGAGGCCTGCTCGATGTGCTCATCCTTGTCCATCAGATCCACTTCGTCCCATTCAGCTGCCATGTTCAAAACCCCGATCTTCAGTTCGTGTAGTACCCTGATGCACTGTCATGCAACCGGGCGCGCGGCGTGCAGCCCAGAAATTCCCGGCCAACAAATCCGCTTGCGTATAGATTAGCAATCACGCATATATTAAAATAATTCCACGAAAACGAGTCAGGTTAATTTAATTTTTTCATGAAAGTCTCGCCGGTTCTCCTCATCATCCTCGACGGTTTTGGTTGCCGCTCCGAGCGCGACGACAACGCGATCGCCCAGGCCAACAAGCCGAACTGGGACCGATTCTGGAAGCACAATCCGCACACCCTCATCCATGCCTCCGAGTCCGAAGTCGGGCTGCCCAAGGGGCAGATGGGGAATTCCGAGGTCGGACACCTGAACATCGGCGCCGGCCGCGTGGTGTACCAGGAGTTCACCCGCATCGATCATGCCATCGAATCCGGTTATTTCTACACCAACCCGGCCCTGCTGAACGCCGTCCACCTGGCGCGCGACAACTCGAAAACCCTGCATGTGCTGGGTCTCCTGTCGGACGGCGGCGTGCACAGCCACGAAGCCCATTTCCATGCCCTGCTCGAACTGGCTAAACGCGAGGGCCTGAGCAAGGTGTGCCTGCATGTTTTCCTGGACGGCCGCGACACGCCGCCCAAGAGCGCCGAGATCTACCTGCGCCGCCTGTCGGAGAAGATCGAGCAGATCGGCGTGGGCCACATCGCCTCGATGATCGGCCGCTACTATGCGATGGACCGCGACCGCCGCTGGCAGCGCGTCAAGGCTGCGTACGACCTGCTGACCCAGGGCCATACCGAGTACTGGGCCGACACGCCGATTGCCGGTCTGGAGGCGGCCTATGCCCGCGACGAGACCGATGAGTTCGTCAAGGCCACCGCCATCCTGCCGCCCGACGGCAAACCGGTGAAAATGGAAGACGGCGATGCCGTCGTGTTCCTCAACTTCCGCTCGGACCGCGCGCGCCAGCTGTCTCGCCCGTTTATCGAGCCGGATTTCAGCGAATTCGAGCGCGAGGTCACGCCGCGCCTGTCGACCTATTGCACCCTGACCGGCTACAGCGACGATTTTGACGTCTCGGTGGCCTTCCCGCCCGAGCGCATCAAGAACGGCCTCGGCGAGTACGTCGCCAACCAGGGCATGCGCCAGCTGCGCATCGCCGAAACCGAGAAGTACCCGCATGTCACGTTCTTCTTCAACGGCGGCGAGGAAATCTCCTTCCCTGGCGAAGACCGCGTGCTGGTGCCGTCGCCGGATGTCGCCACCTACGACATGAAGCCCGAGATGAGCGCCTTCGAGGTGACCGACAAGCTGCTCGCGGCGATCAACAGCAAGCAGTACGACGTGATCATCTGCAACTACGCCAACCCGGACATGGTGGGCCACACCGGCGACCTGCAGGCGGCCATCAAGGCGATCGAGACCGTCGATACCTGCCTGGGCAAGGTGGTCGAGGCGCAGCAGGCGCGCGGCGGCGAGGTGCTGATCACGGCCGACCATGGCAA
>JBFHQA010000017.1:0-29727 GCA_041592455.1 Thiobacillus sp.
CCGGCTGGCGGTATAGACCTGCTCGCCGACCAGGGGATGGCCGATATGCTGCATGTGCACCCGGATCTGGTGGGTGCGGCCGGTTTCCAGCTTGCAGCGCAACAGGGTGATCCCCGGAAAGCGCTCGACGACCTCGTAGTGAGTGATCGCCGGCTTGCCGAGCGGATGCACGCCGCGCTTGGTCCGGTTGTGCGGGTCGCGCGACAGGGGCGCATTGACCGTGCCCGGATGATCGACTTCGCCGTAAACCAGCGCAAGATACTCGCGCTTGACCGTACGCGCCTGCAACTGGCGCACCAGGTCGGTGTGCGCCTTGAGGGTCTTGGCCACGACCATCAGGCCCGAGGTGTCCTTGTCCAGCCGGTGCACGATGCCGGCACGCGGCAACTCGGCCACCTGGGGAAAACGGTGCAGCAAGGCGTTCAGCAGGGTGCCGTGCCGGTTGCCGCTGCCCGGGTGCACCACCAGCCCGACCGGCTTGTTGATCACCAGCAAGGCCGGATCCTCGAACACCACGTCGAGCGGAATGTCTTCCGGGGCGTCCGGCGTGGCGTCGGGATCGGGCTCGATTTCGACCCGCACCGCCTCGCCGCCGCTGACCTTCATTTTGGTGGTCGCGAACGCGTCATCCACCGAAATCTTGCGCGCCCGGATCCAGTTCTGGATGCGGTTGCGCGAAAAATCCGGCAGCAGCCTGGAGAGGGCCTGGTCCAGGCGCTGTCCGCCCTCGGAATCGGGGATCACGAGCTCGCGGACGTCGTCCTCGGGATTTCCCTTATAATCAGGTGACGAATTTTCTGTGTCTTTACCCATGTTCAAGCTACGTTCATCCGGTGCTAATCCATTCAATCGGTCGTCTGGCCTCACCCGCATATGGGGCGGCGTCTTTCTGGCTGCGGCATTATCCCTTGGCGGCTGCGGCTTGCTGCCCGAGGTCAAGGACGAAACCGCGGGATGGTCGGCGCAAAAGCTCTACGCCGAAGCCAAGGATAATCTGAACGAAGGCAACTACGAAACCGCCGTCAAGCTGTTCGAGACGCTGGAATCGCGCTATCCGTTCGGCCGCTACGCGCAGCAGGCGCAACTCGAAGTGGCTTACGCCTATTACAAGGACAACGAGCCGATTTCGGCGATTGCCGCGTGCGACCGTTTCATCAAGCTGCACCCGAACCATCCGCACGTCGATTATGCCTACTACCTCAAGGGTCTGGCCAATTTTAACGACGACCTGGGCTTTCTCGGAAACCTTGTCGAGCAGGACCTGAGCGAGCGCGACCCGCGTGCCGCGCGCGATGCCTTCCTCGCCTTCAAGGAGCTGGTGACCCGCTTTCCCGAAAGCAAATACGCCGACGACTCGACCGCCCGCATGAAATACCTGGTCAACGCCCTGGCCAGCAACGAAGTGCACGTCGCCAAGTATTACCTCAAGCGCGAGGCCTATGTCGCCGCAGCCAATCGCGCCAAGGAAGTCTTGAAGACCTATCCCGAGGCACCGGCCCTGGAAGAAGCGCTCGCCATCATGGTGATTTCCTACAACAAGCTGAAGCTCCACGACCTGCGCGACGACGCCCAGCGTGTGCTGAAACTGAACTTCCCCAACAGCCAGTATGCCAAGGGCGTGGACCTCGAAGGCAAGGCCTGGTATCGCTTCTGGTAAATCTCCTGACGGGGCGGCGTAATCTGAGTAGCCCCGCCCCTGGATGTTTCTAGATCGCGGCGTCGCCCGACTCGCCGGTGCGGATCCGCACCACCTGGTCCACGGTACTCACGAAAATCTTGCCGTCGCCGATCTTGCCCGTGCGCGCGGCATTGATGATGGTCTCCATCGCCCGATCGAGCAGGCTATCGGGAATCACCACCTCCAGCTTGCCCTTGGGCAGGAAATCCACCACGTATTCAGCACCGCGATACAGTTCGGTATGCCCTTTCTGGCGGCCGAAGCCCTTGACCTCGGTCACGGTCAGGCCGGTGACGCCGATCTCGGACAGGGCTTCACGCACCTCGTCGAGCTTGAACGGCTTGATGATGGCTTCGATCTTTTTCATGGCAGGTCTCCTTCTGGTCTGTACTTTGATGTAATGGGATAGCGACGGTCCTTGCCGAAATTGCGCGGCGTCATGCGCGGCCCGGGCGGCGCCTGGCGGCGCTTGTACTCGGCCAGGTCGACCATGCGGATGATGCGGCGAACCGTGGCGGCATCGAATCCCTGGGCCACGATATCGCGGGCCGGCTGGTCCCGCTCGACATACGCTTCCAGGATGGCGTCCAGCACGTCGTAGGGCGGCAGGCTGTCCTGGTCGGTCTGGTCGGGCCGCAACTCGGCTGACGGCGGACGGTCGATGATGCGTTGCGGGATGACTTTCGACAGGCTGTTCCGGTAGTTCGACAGCCGGTACACCCGCGTCTTGGCGACATCCTTCAGCACGGCGAAGCCGCCCGCCATGTCGCCGTACAGCGTGGCATAGCCTGCGGCCATCTCGCTCTTGTTGCCGGTGGTCAGCACCAGCGTGCCGAACTTGTTGGACAGCGCCATCAGCAGGGTGCCCCGCGCACGCGCCTGCAGGTTTTCTTCCGTGGTGTCGGCTGGCCGGCCCGAAAACGCCTCCGCCAACTGCCCGACAAAGGCATCGTAGATGGGCTTGATGGCGATTTCGGAGTAATCCACACCCAGCCGCTTCACCATGTCGCGCGAATCCTCGACGCTGATGGACGCCGTGTAGTCCGAGGGCATCATCACGGCGTGGACCTTGTCGGGGCCGAGCGCGTCGGCCGCAATGGCCAACGTCAGCGCCGAATCGATGCCGCCCGACAAGCCGAGGTGCACGCCGGTGAAGCCGTTCTTGCCGACATAGTCGCGCACGGCCATGACCAGTGCATCGTACACGGCGGCATCCTCGCCGGGCAGTTCATGGCAGGGGCCGCTGCAGCGGGTGGCGTCGAGGTCGACATAGAACACCCCGTCCTGCCAGGCCGGGCATTGCGCGGCCACCTCGCCGTCGGCATCGAGGACGAACGATGCGCCGTCGAATACCAGCTCGTCCTGGCCGCCCACGAGATTGGCGTAGACGAGCGGCAGGCCCGACTCGACCAGCCGCGAGCGCGCGACCGCCACGCGCTCGCGCTCCTTGTTCAGGTGGAACGGCGAGGCATTGGGGACCAGCAGCCAGTCGGCGCCCGCTTCCATCGCGCGGGTGGCCGGTCCGGGCTCCCAGATGTCGCCGCAGATGTTCAATCCGAATTTCAGGCCGCCGCACGCGAACACGCAGGGCGAGTCGCCGCGCGCGAACACGCGCCGCTCGTCGAATACCGAATGATTCGGCAGGTGATGCTTGCGGTAGACCGCTTCGACCTTGCCGCCGCGCAGCAGCGCCACGGCATTGAACAGGCCCTCGTCACTGCGCTCGGGGTAGCCCACGATCAGCGCGAGTTCGGGCGGCGCGTCGACGGCCAGTTGCTCCAGTGCCGCCGCGCAGGCGGCCGCGAAATCGCGCCGCAGCACCAGGTCCTCGGCCGGATAGCCGCAAATCGACATCTCGGGGGTGAGCAGGATCGACGCACCGGCTGCATGAGCCTCCCGGGCCGTCGCCAGCAATCGAGACGTATTGCCTGCGATATCGCCGACCGTCAGGTTGAGCTGGGCAATGCCGAGTTTCATCTGGCACCGAGCGCCAGCTGCACGGCCTGGCCCAGCCCGGCCGGGCTCGACGCCACGACGACGCCGGCCGCTTCCAGGGCGCGGATCTTGGCGTCTGCCGTGCCGCTGCCGCCGGCGATGATGGCGCCGGCGTGACCCATGCGCTTGCCCTTGGGCGCGGTGCGCCCGGCAATGTATGCCGCCACGGGTTTCTTCATGTTCGAACGGATGAACTCGGCCGCTTCCTCCTCGCGGCTGCCGCCGATTTCACCCACCATGATCACCGCTTCGGTCTGCGGGTCGGCCTCGAACATCTGCAGGCAGTCAATGAAATCGAGTCCCTTGATCGGGTCGCCGCCGATGCCGACGCAGGTCGACTGGCCGAGGCCCAGTTGAGTGGTCTGGTGCACGGCCTCATAAGTCAGCGTGCCGGAGCGCGACACGATGCCGACCTTGCCCTGCTGGTGAATGATGCCGGGCATGATGCCGATCTTGCATTCTCCCGAGGTGATGATGCCGGGACAGTTGGGGCCGATCAGTTTGGCGCCGTTGGCCCGCAGCGCGGCTTTCACATTCAGCATGTCCAGCACCGGAATGCCCTCGGTGATGCAGACGATGACCTCGATGCCGGCGTCGGCCGCTTCGAGGATCGAGTCGGCGGCGAACGCGGCGGGCACGTAGATCATCGTCGCCTGCGCGCCGGTCTCGCGCACCGCGTCGCGCACGGTGTTGAACACCGGCAGGTCGAGGTGCGTCTGCCCGCCCTTGCCCGGCGTCACGCCGCCGACCATCTGCGTGCCGTAGGCGATCGCCTGTTCGGAATGGAAGGTCCCCTGCTTGCCGGTGAAACCCTGGCAGATGACCTTGGTGTGCTTGTTGACGAGGATGCTCATGCTGCCTTCTCCACTGCCAGTTTAGCCGCCTGTGTGAGGCTTTCGGCCGCCAGGATCGCCAGCCCGGATTCGGCCAGCAGGGTGCGGCCCAGTTCGGCGTTGGTGCCCTCGAGTCGCACGATCACCGGAACCTTCACGCCCACTTCCTTCACGGCCTGGATGATGCCTTCGGCGATGACGTCGCAGCGCACGATGCCGCCGAAGATGTTGATCAGCACGGCCTTGACGTTGGGATCGAGCAGGATGATCTTGAAGCCCTGCGCGACGGTCTCCGGCGTGGCGCCGCCGCCGACGTCGAGGAAGTTGGCGGGCGTGCCGCCCTCCAGCTGGATCAGGTCCATCGTCGCCATCGCCAGGCCAGCGCCGTTGACCATGCAGCCGATGTTGCCGGTCAGAGCCACGTAATTGACGTTGGCCGCGTTGGCCGCGGCTTCCTTGGCGTCGATCTGGCTGTCGTCGCGCAGTTCGGCCAGTGATTTGCGACGATACAGCGCGTTGTCCTCGACGCTCATCTTGCAGTCGAGCGGCAGCACGCGATTGTCGCTGGTGACGACCAGCGGGTTGATCTCGAGCAGGGAGAGGTCGTTGGCGATGAACACGCGGTAGAGCTGCGGCAACAGGCGGCAGAAATCCTTGTAGGCCTCGCCCTTCAGCTCGAGCGCAAAGGCCAGCGCGCGGCACTGGAAGTCCTGCACGCCGAGCAGGGGATCGCAGATTTCGGTCAGGACCTTTTCCGGCGTCGCATGGGCGACTTCCTCGATGTCCATGCCGCCGGCGGCCGAGGCCACGATGGCGACGCGTTCGGTCTCGCGGTCGACCAGCAGCGACAGGTAGAGCTCGCGCGCGATGGGAAGCGTTTCCTCGACCAGCACCTGGTTTACCGGCTGGCCGTCCGGGGCATTCTGGATCGTCACCAGCGGCTTGCCGAGCAGCGAAGCCGCCACCGCGCGAACCTCGTCGATGCTCTTGACGACCTTGACGCCGCCCGCCTTGCCGCGGCCGCCGGCGTGGATCTGCGCCTTCACCACCCAGGCTTCGCCGCCCAGTTCAGCGGCGGCCTGGCCAGCTGCATCGGCGCTCGAGGCGGCGGCACCGCGCGGCGTGTTAATGTTGGCGGACCGGAGTATTTGTTTGGCCTGGAATTCGTGCAGGTTCATGTATTGGATGGAAACTCGCCAAAACGCGCATTTTGAAGCAAACCCCGCCGCGACGGAAGCCGTCATCCGCGTCATTCCCCGGATGGCGGAGTTGCAGGCCGCATCCTGGGACGCACTGGCGGGCGGCTCGCCCTTCCTGAGCCACGCCTTCCTGCATGCGCTGGAAACGACCGGCTGCGTGGGGCCCGACATCGGCTGGGAACCGGTGCACCTGGCCCTGTTTCGCGGCGGCCAGCTGGCAGCGGCCATGCCGCTCTACGTCAAGCACCATTCCTGGGGCGAGTTCGTGTTCGACTGGGCCTGGGCCGACGCCTATCGACGCCACGGCCTCGCCTAC
The DNA here is from genome assembly GCA_041592455.1 of Thiobacillus sp. Lineage (GTDB taxonomy): Bacteria > Pseudomonadota > Gammaproteobacteria > Burkholderiales > Thiobacillaceae > Thiobacillus. The sequence continues at coordinate 6,022 of JBFHQA010000017.1, forward strand.
TACCCCAAGCTGGTGTGCTGCGTGCCGTTCTCGCCGGTGCCCGGTCCCCGCCTGCTGGCCGCAAACGACGCCGACCGTGCCACGCTGATCCAGGCCGCGCTCAAGCTCACCCACGACACGAACTGCTCATCGTTCCACATCCTGTTTCCCGCCGACCAGGATCATGCGGCCCTCAACGCCACGCCGCTGATGCACCGCAGCGGCTTCCAGTTCCACTGGCACAACGCCGGCTACGGCAGCTTCGACAATTTTCTGGCCGCACTGACGCACGACAAGCGCAAGAAAATCCGCCAGGAGCGCAAGAAGCTCGCCGCTCACGGCGTCACCTTCCGCTGGGTCGAAGGCCGCGACAGCACCGATGCCGACTGGGACCACTTCATGCGCTGCTACGCCGACACCTACGCCCGCCATCGCAGCGAGCCGCATCTCAACCGCGCCTTCTTCGCTGCGCTGCGCGAGACGATGCCGGACAATCTCCTGCTCGTCATCGCAGACAAGAACGGCGAACCCACGGCCTGCTCGTTCTGCATCAAGGACGACCAGCGGCTGTATGGCCGCCACTGGGGCACGCTGGAATACGTGCCCGGCCTGCACTTCGAGACCTGCTACCAGCAGGGCATCGAATACGCGATTGCGCACGGACTGCAGGTGTTCGAAGGCGGCGCGCAGGGCGAGCACAAGCTCGCGCGCGGGCTCGTCCCCACCGCCACGCATTCGTGGCACTGGCTGGAAAACGCCGAATTCCGCGCGGCGGTCGACCGCTTCCTGGAGCGCGAAACCGAGGCCATCGGACATTACATGGACGAACTGGAAGGGCCGTTCCGGCGGATGCCTGATATCCGGCAGTTGCCATCATGATTTCATGCAACTGAAATGTTCATCCGGAAAAATTCAGCTATATAATGGTTCCAATAACGCGGGATCTTCCAATAAAAACCCAATCATCCTTCCAGGAGATAGACGATGCCATCCCGCGCCCTGGCTATCGGCCTGCTGCTTGCATCAAGTAGCTACGCCCAGGCCAATATCGACATCCAGTTCGATTACAGCTACGACACTTTCGGTTTTTTCTCTTCCAATGCGAGCAGCATGACCGCGCTCGAAAGCGCTGCAACCGCGTTCGAACAACGTTTTGCCGACAACCTCACCGCCATCCAGTCTGCGGGGCAGAACGCATTCAATCCGATCTTCTTCAATCCGTCGGACCCTTTCGGCAATGACATCGGGCTAGGCAGCCAGAGCTTTGCCGCCAGCGTCATCCGCATCTATGTGGGCGGCGCCGACCTGGGCTCAGGCACGCTGGGCCTGGGAGGCAACGGCGGCTTCAGCTGTTCCGGCACAGGCAGCTTCTGCGCGGATGCCGGCAGCCGCGGACAGGGCACTGTCAACAACCCGGGCGCGACCGATTACGCGCTCTGGGGCGGCTCCATCAGCTTCAACAACACGGCAACTTGGCACTTCGGCACCTCGACAGCCGGACTGGGCTCGAGTGAGGCCGATTTCTACTCGGTTGCCGTGCATGAAATCGCCCACGTGCTGGGGTTCGGCATTGCCGACTCGTTCAGCAACCTGGTGAACGGCACCACTTTCCAGGGCCCCACGACCGGAAGCGTCGCGCTCTACGACGAAGGCCACTGGGCGGAAGGCACAATGAGCCAGGTGAATGGCACGCCCCAGGAAGCGGCGATGGATCCGACGATCTTCCTCGGCACGCGCAAGTACTTCACCGATCTCGACTACGCCGCCATGCAGGATATCGGCTGGGAAGTCACGCCTGTGCCCGAACCCGGGACCTGGGTGATGCTGCTGGCCGGCCTTGGGCTGGTCGCGTTCAAGGCCCGTCGACGGCTGGCCTGATGCACGTTTCTAGCGAAACATGAAAAACGGCGGTCTCACCGCCGTTTTTCATTTCCCAGTCGACAATTGAGTGGCGCCCAGATCGCCATAGGTCTGTCGTCTAGCCACAGCTTGTTAAAGCTGCCCATCAGGCCAGCACGGCCGCCAGATAGGTGACATAAAGCGCGCCGTTGACGAACAGATGCCACACCCGCAACCCGCCGTTCAGCGCCGCCCAGCGCAGCCAGAACGCCGCGACCAGGGTGATCCCCACGCCCAGCAGCACCTCCTTTTGCGGCGTCCAGGGCGTCAGCGAAATACCGATGGCCGGCAGCAGCGTCCCCTGGAACACCATGGCTCCGGTGATGTTGCCGAACGCCAGCGTGTCCTTGTGCTTGCGGATCCACAGGATCGAGTTCACCTTCTCGGGCAGTTCGGTGGCGATGGGAATGATCATCAGCGACAGCAGCAGCGCGGAGATGCCGATGATGGGCGCAGCCGCCTCGACGCCATGGATGAAACCCTTGGCGCCCGCGATCAGCAGGGCCAGCCCCAGCGCCAGTTGCACCACGATGAAGAACAGGTTCTGCGGCAGGCCCAGGCGCGTCAGCAACATGGGTGATCCGGCCTCGGTGGCATGGCCGTCCTCGACCAGCCTGGCCGAGGCCCGAAGGGTCATCATCACGTAGATGAAATAGATCATCACCATGACGAACGCGATCCCGGCCCGCACCCAGCCGTCGCCGTGCGGCACGAACATGGCCGCGAAAGCCAGCAGGAAGGCCATCAGGAAGAAATCCAGGTCGCGCTTGAGGCCGGACCGTTCGGGCGTGAGAGGGCCCTGCAGGCCGCGGCGCTTCATCACCGCCACGCTCATCAGGCACAGCGACAGCGTCGACAGCATCAAGGGCGCACCGAGAATCGCACCCACGCCAATCTCGTGATTGGTAGCCGTGTTGCCGGTGCCTGCAAAAATCGCCAGCAGCGGCACCAGCGTTTCCGGCATGGCCGTGCCGACCGCGGCGAACAGCGATCCGGTCACGCCTTCCGAGATATTGAGTTTTTCGCCGAGGTGTTCGAGCGCGTTGACAAAGATTTCTGCCGCCACGAGGATGAGCAGCAGATAAGCAAACAGTTCGAGAAAAAGCATGACGCGGCGCCCCAGCGGAAAGCGCGATTCTATCAGTCCGGATGCCACGGCCCTACCGGGCTGGATACGCGTATCCGAGGGAGCGTTTCACGCCCGGACTGCCGCCACGCTGGGGGTTTCCGTCGTGCTGTTCAGCGCTCCTCGCTGCGGCGCGTGCCGGGTGTGGAAGCAACTGCTGCCTCAAGCGCTGGGGGACTTGGCCAGGGCGTTTTACGAGGTTGATGTCAGCGAGGCAACAGGCGTGGCCCGCTATTTCGGGGTCTTTCACCTGCCTGCCGTGTACCTGTATCGGGACGGGCAGTTTCATGCCGAACTGCAGTGCGAAGCCCGAAAGGAAACCGTGCTGAAGACTGCGCGTGCCCTGCTGGATTTACCTGCCCAGGAAGAGCCCTGAGTCACTGCAGCCGGCCATGGGCAGCCCCCGGGAAAACGGGATGAATGCTCAGGCCAATGCGCGCCCGAGGAACACCACGGCAACCGTCAACAGTCCGATGCCGAGGTTGATGCCGATCAGCATGCGGATCTGGCCCAATGCCGCGCCGCCTGCTTTCCAGTTTTGCTCGCTCACCGCACGCTTGAGCTTCTTGTAGGGCGCAAAAAACACATGCGCAAAAATCAGCATCATGACGACACCGAGCACCAGCATGGTCATTGCGTAATGCGGCGCCGCCCCCCCGCCCAGCTTCATCAGCATGTGCAGGCCGGTCAGCAGGATCAGGACGACCGACACCCATACCCACGGGAAGAACTTGCCGAATACGCCCGCCCACAGCGTCAGCCGCTGAGGCGGCTCGAGCACGGCAGCAGCCACCGGCCGAAGCGCCATATAGGCGAAGAACATGCCGCCCACCCAGACGACGACGCCCAACACATGCAGAAACAGGGACAGATTCACGGAATTTCCTTTCAGAACAGGGTTGCTTGATCGAGTACGAGTTTAACCGGGCCGAAGCTGCGCCGATGCTGCGGGCAGGCGCCATGCGCCTTCAGAGCCGCCATGTGCACGGCGGTGCCGTAGCCCATGTGTTTGGCGAATCCGTAGGCAGGATACTCCTCGTGCAGCTTGCACATGAAGTGGTCGCGCGCCGTCTTGGCCAGGATCGACGCGGCCGCAATCGACGCCACCTTGTCGTCGCCCTTGACCACGGCTTGTGAGCGCCACGCCCACTGGGGGCAGCGGTTGCCGTCCACCCACACCTCGTCCGGCGCGCGGCCAAGGCCGGCCACGGCACGCTGCATCGCAAGCATCGTGGCATGCAGGATGTTGAGGCGATCGATTTCCTCCACGCTGGCCTCGGCCACGCACCAGGCAGCGGCACGCTGCCGGATGTCGTCAGCCAGCCGCTCGCGGGCGGCGGCCGACAGTTTCTTGGAGTCGCGCAGGCCGGCTATGGGCTGGTCGGGATCGAGCATCACCGCAGCAGCAACCACGGGGCCAGCCAGCGGACCGCGCCCGGCTTCGTCCACGCCGCACAACCCCAGAGGCCCCCAGTGCAGTTCCACGCTCATCCCGCCAGGTAGGGCTGCAAGGCTTCGGCAATGCGCGAACTGGCGTCCTGCCGCAAGCTCATGTGCAAGGTGCGAAACGTCTCGTGCAGCTCGAGCCGGCGCGGCGCATCGTCGAGCCAGGCCAGGACGTCACGGGCCAGCGCGTCGGCGGTCGCAGCCTCCTGGATCCGCTCCGGCACCACGAAATCGCGCACCAGGATATTCGGCAATCCGACCCATGGCTGCAACGCCTTTTTCATCATCATGCGCGCAGTCAGCGCAGGCACGCGATACGTGATCACCATCGGCTTCTTGAACAGGGCCGCCTCGAGCGTGGCCGTGCCGGATGCCACCATCGCGACATCGCATGCAGCAAGGGCCGTGTGGGACTGGCCGTCGAGGATGTGCAGGGCCAGATCGAGTCCCTGGGCAGCCTGGCGGATCACCTGGGCGGCCGGCCCGGAAGCGGCAGGCACGACGAATTGTGCGTCGGGATGCTCCCGTGCCACGAGCACGGCGGCTTCGAGCATCAGCCTGGCCAGGCGCTTGACCTCGCCCATCCGGCTGCCCGGCAGCAGGGCGATGACCGGCCCCGACGCCAGGCCCAGGGCCGTGCGCGCCGCTGCGACATCGGGCTGCAGCGGGATGGTGTCGGCCAGCGGGTGGCCGACATAGGTCACGGGAATGCCGGCGTCCCGGTAGATTCTTTCCTCGAAGGGAAACACCACGAGCATGTGCGATACCGCCTGCCTGATGCGGTGGATACGCTCGGGACGCCACGCCCAGATCGACGGACTGACGAAATGCACCGTGGGGATGCCTGCATGCTTGAGCCGGGCTTCCAGCGTGAAATTGAAGTCTGGCGCATCGATGCCGACGAACACGCGGGGACGCTCCTTCAGGAAATGGCGGGTCATGCGCGAGCGGATCCACAGCAGTTCGGGTAGGTGCCGCAGCACCTCGACGTAACCGTTGACGGCCAGTTTTTCGCTGGGATAGATCGCCTCGACCCCGGCCTCGACCAACCGGGGCCCCGCAATGCCGGCCGCATGCAAATCGGGATGCGTCTGCTTCAGCGCGTTGATGAAATGCGCGCCGAGCAGGTCGCCGGACGCTTCGCCGGCAACCAGGCCGAGCGTGGGGGCTTCATGAGTTCGCACGATGACCGCGCAGGATGTTGGTTGACAGGAACATTGTGAGAAGGAGCGGCGCAGCCAACCCTGCACCCGGCTGAACGAAACGGTTCATATCAGACACAAGTCCAGCGAGGGCGTGTCGCAATGCATGCAACCCCCAAGCTGAAATCACCGGATGATGCCGCGCTCGGAGCGCGTCAGGAACTCGAGCAACTGCTTCACCTCGGCGTGCTTCTCGCCTTCGGGCGCGAGCTTGGCCTGGGCCTCGGCCAGCGTGTTGCCTTCACGGTAGAGCGTCTTGTAGGCACGCTTGAGCGCGGACAAGGCCTCGGCCGAAAAGCCGCGGCGCTTGAGACCTTCGTTGTTCAGTCCGTGAGGGGCCGCCGGCTGTCCGGAGGCCATGACGAAGGGCGGAATGTCCTTGAACACCACGCTGGAAATGCCCGTCATCACGTGCGCGCCGACCTTGCAGAACTGGTGCACGCCGGTGAAGCCGCCCAGGATGGCCCAATCGCCCACTTCGGCATGGCCTGCCAGCGAGGCATTGTTGGCGAAGATGGTTCGGTCGCCCACCACGCAGTCATGCGCGATGTGGACGTACGCCATGATCCAGTTGTGCGATCCGATCGTGGTGGCGCTGCGGTCCTGCACCGTGCCGACGTTGAAGGTGCAGAATTCCCGGATGACGTTGTGATCGCCGATTTCCAGGCGGGTCGGTTCGCCTGCGTATTTCTTGTCCTGCGGCGCCTCGCCCAGCGAGACGAAATGAAAGATCTGGTTGTGGGCGCCGATCGTGGTGTGGCCGGTGATCACGGCATGCGCGCCGACCGTGGTGCCGGCCCCGATCTCGACGTGCTCGCCGACGATCGTATACGGGCCGATCTCGACGTCATCGGCAAGCCGGGCGCCTTCCGCGACCAGTGCGGTAGGATGGATCTTCGCCATGTCAGGGTTTGTCGCGCAGGGTTGCCATCAACTCGGCCTCGGCCACCAGCGCGCCATCCACCTCGGCCCGGCCGGTGTATTTCCAGATGCCGCGCATTTCACGCACGATGTCGACCTTGAGGACCAGCTGGTCGCCCGGCTTGACCGGCTTCTTGAAGCGCGCGCCGTCGATGCCCGCAAAATAGACCACGCCGATCTGCTCGGGCGAATAATCCTTGGTCTTGAACGACAGGATCGCGGCGGCCTGCGCCATGGCTTCCAGAATCAGGACGCCCGGCATCACCGGCGCACCCGGGAAATGTCCGGGGAAAAACGGCTCATTGATGGTGACGTTCTTGACGGCAGTGATCGTCTTGCCGAGCTCGAGTTCGGTCACCCTGTCGATCAGGAGAAAAGGGTAGCGGTGAGGCAGGTACTGCATGACCTGCTCGATGTCCATGATCATGATTTGCTTTCGAGTTCGTTGAGTCGTTTTTCAAGCTGCTTGATGCGATTGACCAGCTTGTCGAGATTGCGCATGTGGACGGCATTTTTCTGCCAGACCTCATGTTCGGAAAAAGGCATCGCGGCCGTGTAGGTGCCGGCCTTCGGCAGCGACTTGGTAATCAGCGTGTTGGTCGAGATGCGTGTGCCGTCGGCAATTTCGATATGGCCGAAGATCATCGCCGCGCCGCCGATCATGCAGTGGCGGCCGATTTTTGCGCTGCCGGCAATCCCGGTGCAGCCAGCAATCGCCGTGTGCGCACCGATCCGGACGTTGTGCGCAACCTGGACCAGGTTGTCGAGCTTGACGCCCTCCTCGATGACCGTGTCTTCGAGTGCGCCCCGGTCGATGGTGGTACAGGCGCCGATTTCCACGTTGTCACCGACCAGCACGCGACCGATCTGCGGAATCTTTTCCCAGCGGCCTTCGCTCGGCGCGAAGCCGAAGCCGTCCGATCCGATCACGCACCCCGAATGCAGGATGCATCCGACTCCCACCTCGCACCCCTGATACAGCGTGACATTGGCATGCAGCACGCAGTCCGCCCCGATGCGCGCATCGTCGCCCACGACGCAGTTGGGGCCCACGATCGTGCGTGCACCGACATGCGCGTTTGCGCCGATGACCGCGCCTGCGCCGATGCTGGCGTCGGCAGCGATGCTTGCACCGGGTGCGATCGTCGCTGCGGGGTGGATGCCGGCAGCGGGGCGTGGCGGCGGGTTCAGCAAGGCCGACACGCGCGCAAAATACAGGTAGGGATTTGGCGTCAGGATGCGCGGCAAGTCGACCGCGTCGCGGGCATCCAGCGGCAGGATGACGGCGCCTGCCTGCGTCGAGCCAAGCTGCGCCAGGTATTTGCTTTGGGAAACAAAGCCGATCTCGTCAGGCGTGGCACGGTCCAGCGGCGCGACCTGGCGCACCATACGGCTGCCATCGCCCACCAACTCCCCGCCAAACCGGGCGACCAGTTCTGATAAGGTTACATCCATCGGTCAGATCGGGGATACCGCCAGCCTTACTTGCCGCCCAGCGCCTTCATCACGCGGTCGGTGATGTCGCTCTTGGGGTCGACGTAGACCGCCTGCTCGACGATCAGGTCGTATTTCTCGGCACGCGCGATGTCCTGGATGGCCTTGCGCGCGCGTTCCTGGATCTGGCCGAGTTCCTCGTTGCGGCGCAGGTTGAGGTCTTCGCGGAATTCGCGGCCCTGGCGCTGCAGATCCCGGTTGAGGTTGCCCAGGTCACGCTCCTTGGCCTTGCGCTCGCTGTCCGACATCGTCACACCGTCCTTGTCGAGTTGCGCCTGCAGGTCGCGTGCCTGCCGGGCGAGCTTCTGCAGTTCCTGGTCGCGTGCGGCGAATTCGCGCTCGAGCTTCTTCTGCGCGGAAATCGACAGCGGCGCCTCACGAATCAGGCGCTCCGTGTTGACGAAACCGATCTTGTCGGCGAGGGCCGGGGCCGCAAACACCGGCAGCATGACGAGGGAAACGGCTAGCTTTTTGAACATCATCGATACTCCAGACTTGTATTGCCTTAGAACACATTGCCCAAGGTGAATTGGAACACTTCGGTCTTGTCGCCCGATTGCTTGACCAGCGGCTGCGCCAGGCTGAATTTCAGCGGGCCGAGAGGCGAGACCCACAATACGGCAACGCCCGCCGAGTACCGCAGGTCGCCGAAATCAAAGTCCTTGTAGCGTCCCTGCGTATCGTTCGGACCGAACGTGGCGCCGGCGTCGACAAAGGCCGACATCCGCAGCGACTGGTCATCCTTGAGTCCCGGCAGAGGGAAGAAGAGTTCCGCATTGCCGACCATGCGCTTGTCGCCGCCAAGGGCATCGCCATTGATATCACGCGGACCCAGCGTACCGTTTTCGAAGCCGCGCACCGAGCTGTTGCCGCCCGCGTAGAAGTTCTTGAAGAAGGGCAAGGGCTTGGAACCCAGGCCGCCGCCCACCCCGACTTCGCCGTTCAGCATCAGCGTGAATCTACGGCTCAGGTCGAAATACTGCTGGTGCTGGAAGGACAGCTTGTAGTACTGCAGGCTGCCAAGCGGCGTGCCGACTTCCGCCCCCACGCGCTGCAGCATGCCCTTGGTCGGGAACAGGAAGCTGTTGCGCGTGTCGCGCGCCCAGGACGTATCGAGACGCAGTGTATCGTTGTCGCTACCAAAAGTGGTGACGAAATTCTTGTACTGGATCGGGCTGCTGGCCGTCGTGGTCAGCGAGGTTTTTTCGTACGTCAGGCCGAGGGAAATGAAATCCCGCTCATTGACCGGCAGGCCAAAGCGCACGCCTGCGCCATACGTAGAGGTCTTGTAGTCGCCCACGCTGTCGAGCGAGGTCGCGTCGACATCGCGCCGGTACACGTCGTAGCCGAGGCTGACGCCGTCGATCGTGTAGTAGGGATTGGTGAACGACAGGGCGTACACGGTGTTCACGCTGCCGGAATTGATCTGCGCCGACAGGCGGTTGCCGGTGCCGAATGCGTTGCTCTGCGAGATCGAGCCGGACAGCACCAGGCCCTCGGACGAGGAAAAGCCCGCACCCAGCAGCACGTTTCCGGTGGGTTTCTCGGTCACGCTGACGTTGACGTCGACCTGGTCGGTGGTGCCCTGCACGCTCGGCGTCTCGATGTTGACCTCGTTGAAGAAGCCCAGGCGGTTCAGGCGATCGCGCGACAGGTTGATCTTCTCGGCGTCGTAGTAGGCGCCTTCCATCTGCCTGACTTCGCGGCGCACGACTTCGTCGCGCGTCTTGGTGTTGCCCACCACATTCACGCGATTGACGTAGACGCGACGACCGGGATCGACGAACAGGGTGAACGCCACTGTTCCCTTTTCCTTGTCGAGATCGGGAACGGCGTTGACGTTGGCGAATGCATAGCCGTCGTTGCCCAGGCGGTCGCCGATTTTCTTGGTGGTCTCGGTCAGGCGGTCGCGCACGAACACCTCGCCCGGCTTGATCGTGATCAGCTTCTGCAACTCGGCTTCAGGCACCAGCATCTGGCCTGCCAGCTTGACGTCGGACACCTTGTACTGCGGGCCTTCGGTGACGTTGACGGTAATGTAGATGCCCTGCTTGTCGGGGGAAATCGAGACCTGCGTGGAATCGACATTGAATTCGAGATAGCCGCGGTTGAGATAGAACGAGCGCAACGCCTCGATGTCGCCGGCCAGCCGCGCCTTGGAATACTGGTCGTTCTTGGTATACCAGGTCAGCCAGCCGGAGGTGCTCGAGGTGAACTGGTCGAGCAGTTCCTTTTCCTTGAAGGCCTTGTTGCCGACGATATTGATCTTCTGGATCCGGGCGCTGTCGCCTTCCACGACGTCGAACTGCACCGCCACGCGGTTGCGCTCGAGCGGCGTCAACGTCGACCTGATCTCGACCGCGTACTTGCCGCGGTTGAAGTACTGCCGCTGGAGTTCCTGCTCCGCCTTGCCGAGCAGGGCGCGGTCAAGCACGCGACCCTCGGCGAGACCGGTCTGCTTGAGTCCCTTCTTCAGGTCGTCCTCGGAAAATTCCTTGATGCCGTTCAGCGTGATCTTGGCGATCGACGGGCGCTCCTCGACCGTGACGATCACCACGCCTTCGCGCGCCTCGAGCCGCACGTCCTTGAAGAAACCGGTCGCGTACAGCGCCTTGATGGCAGCGGCCGTTTTTTCCTCGGTCATCACATCGCCGACCTTCATCGGCAGATAACTGAACACCGTCCCGGCTTCGGTTCGCTGGATACCTTCGACCCGGATGTCCCTGACGACGAAGGCGTCTTCGGCAAGTACGGGTTGCACAGCCAGTGTAGCTGCGATGGCAAGCGTCAATCGGTTCAGGAGCATGGTTTATTATCCACCTAGCAGGCGTTGCAAATCGTTGAACAGGGCAAACGACATCAACATGAGCAATAGAACCATGCCGATGCGCCCCCCTATCTCCATCGTGCGTTCGGACACTGGGCGGCCGGTAAAAAGTTCCGCAACATAATACATGAGGTGCCCCCCGTCCAGAAGCGGGATGGGCAGCAGGTTCAGCACGCCCAGGCTGACGCTGACCAGCGCCAGGAAGCCGACGAAACTGATCCAGCCGAGCGTGGCGCTCTGGCCGGCATAGTCTGCGATGGTCAGCGGGCCCGACAGGTTTTTCCACGACACCTGCCCCATCACCATGCGCCCCATCATCTCCAGGGTGAAGAGGCTCATTTCCCAGGTCTTGGCCACGCCCTGCCCCAGCGCCTCGATCGGCCCGTAACGGACTTCGGTCATCAGCCCGGCCAGCACCGATTCGTCGACCCAGGGGCCAGCCCCGATTTTGCCGATGCGCTGGCCGGATTCCTCGACGGCATCGGGCACCAGGGACAATCCAGCGCGCACGCCGTTTCGTTCATACTCGACGCGCATGGTCTTGGCAGGATGCTGGCGAACTAATTGCACCCACTCCTGCCAGGTCTGCACCGCCTTGCCGTTGACCGTGAGCAGCCGGTCCCCGGACTGCAAGCCGGCACGCGCGGCCGCGCCATCGGGCAGGATCTTGTCGAAGACGGGATCGATCGCCGGGTCATGGCGCACAATACCCAGCGGGCGCAGGATATCCTGCTCCAGATTGTCGGTATCGAGCGTAGCCACGTCGAGCTGCACGTGCCGGCCATCGGCCAGTTCCAGCCGGATCGGCTCGCCCGCCACGCCTGCGCGAAGCAGGTTCAGGCGCACCTCCTGGAACGAGGGCGTATCGGTTTCGTTGACTCGCCGGATTTCATCCCCGGCCACCAGCCCGGCCACGGCGGCCGGCGTGTCGGCTGGCGGTTCGCCGATGACCGGTTTCAGGGCCGGCAGCCCATGCAGGAACAGCGCCCAGTAGAACACGATGGCCAGCAGGAAATTGGCCGCGGGCCCCGCCAGCACGATCACGATGCGGCGCCAGACGGTGGCGTGGTTGAAGCTGCGGTGCGCCTCGGACGCAGGCACGTCGCCCTCGCGTTCGTCGAGCATCTTGACGTAGCCGCCGAACGGCAGGGCCGACAGCGACCACTCGGTCCGGTCACGCCCGATTCTTCGGCTGAACAGCGGCTTGCCGAAGCCGACCGAGAAACGCAGGACTTTCACGCCGGCCCAGCGCGCGGCCAGATAGTGGCCGAATTCGTGCACCACCACCAGGATGCCGATGGCGACCAGGAACCACAACACCGTATGCAGCACGCTCATGCGTGGGCCTGCTCCAGGAATCGATCGGCCACCTCGCGCGCCTGGCGATCGGACTCGAGCAGGTCGTCGAGCGAATCGGCGCGACCGCCGGACAGTGTGTCGAGGCTGTGGGCGATGCTGGCGGCAATGGCATTGAACGGCACGGCGCCCTCCAGAAAGCGTGCCACGGCGACTTCGTTGGCCGCGTTCAACACCGCTGCCGCGTTACCGCCCGCAGCCAGCGCGTCGAACGCCAGTTGCAGACAGGGGAAGCGTGTCGTATCGGGCGCTTCGAAAGTCAGCTGCTTGCCCATCAGTTCCAGCGACGACACGCCAGCCTCGATGCGCTCCGGAAAGCCCAGCGCATAGGCGATGGGGGTACGCATGTCGGGCGTGCCCATTTGCGCGATGACCGAGCCGTCGCTGTATTCGACCATCGAGTGGACGATGCTTTGCGGGTGGACCACGACCTTGATCTGCTCGGGACGTGCATTGAACAGCCAGCGCGCCTCGATCACCTCGAGGCCCTTGTTCATCAGGCTCGCCGAGTCGACCGAGATCTTCTTGCCCATGACCCAATTGGGGTGCGCGACAGCCTGCGCCGGCGTGGCGGCGGCAATCGCTTCGGCAGTCAGGGTCCGGAACGGCCCGCCCGAAGCCGTCAGCCACAGGGACTTGACGCCTGCACGCTGGAAGTCCCCGTTGAAGTCCCTCGGCAAGGCCTGGAAAATCGCATTGTGCTCCGAGTCGATCGGCAGCAATTCAGCCCCGCTGGCTGCAATGGCATCCATGAACAGCTGTCCGGAAACGACCAGCGTTTCCTTGTTGGCGAGCAATATCCGCTTGCCCGCCTGCGCGGCCGCGAGCGTGGCCGGCAGGCCCGCCGCGCCGACGATGGCCGCCATCACGGTATCGACTTCGGGCGCGGTGGACACTTCGGTCAGGGCGGCTGCGCCTTCGAGCACGGTGACGGGCAGCCCCTCCTCGGCGATGCGCGTACGCAGCGCCGCGGCAGCATCGGGCTCGGTCATGACCGCCATCCGGGGACGGTGGGTGCGGCACTGCTCCAGCATGCGCTCGACCTGGGTGGCGCCGGTCAGGGCAAAAATCTCGAAACGTCCGGGATGACGCGCCACCACATCGAGCGTATTCACGCCAATGGTTCCGGTGGCGCCCAATACGGTCAGCACGCGCGGCTTCATAGTCCTCTCTCCAGCAGCATCAGCATGGCGGTGGCAATCGGCAAGGTCGAGGTCAGGCCGTCGATCCGGTCGAGCACGCCCCCATGGCCGGGCAATACATCCCCGCTGTCCTTCATGCCGGACAATCGCTTGATCCAGGACTCGAACAGATCGCCCAGAACCGACAGGTACAACAGTCCAGCAACGACGACGAACAGGGAAACCAGCGGCAGTTCGGCCGAGCGGCTCACGACCACGGCATACAGCGCCAGCGCGGCCAGGGCGCCCGCCACGCCTTCCCAGGTTTTGCCAGGGCTGATGGCGGGCGCCAGCTTGTGGCGGCCGAACTGGCGGCCGGCAAAGTAGGCGGCCGTATCGGCGATCCAGATGATGGCCATGACCCCGACCAGCGTCAGCGGCCCCTTGCCGTGCAGATAGACCAGCGCCACCCAGGTCGGCAGCAGCAGCACGACACCGACGACCGCGCGCAGCAGGCTCGAGCGGCCCTGCCAGCGCGCCAGCAGCCACAAAGGGGCGACCAGCAGCCAGAATCCGACAGCGAGCAGGATCAGGGCCGATTGGATCGCCTGCCAATGCCAGCCCGTGCTTGAAGCCAGCTGCAAGGCCAGCGCGGCGACGCCCAGAACCACGGCATAGGCGCGCGACGATGCCGGCTTGAAATGGCTCAGGCGCGCCCATTCGAAGCCGGCCATGCCGACCACGCCGGCCATCAGCACGGCCCACAGCCAGGCGGGCGCCCACAGGATGGCAGGCACGAACACCGCCAGCAGGACTAGCGCGGTGCGTACCCGGCGAAGGGTGGGCGTCATGAATACGATCCCGGCAAAGGGGTCACGAGGCTTCCCGCACCTGCTCGCTGGTGCGGCCAAAACGACGCTCGCGGGTCCGGTAGGAGGCGATCGCGGCATCCAGCGCCTTGGCATCGAAGTCGGGCCACAGCGCGTCGGTGAAATGGAGTTCTGTGTAGGCCAGCTGCCACAGCAGGAAATTGCTGATGCGCTGCTCGCCGCCGGTTCGGATGAACAGGTCAGGCTCCGGCATGTCGCCCATGCTGAGTTTGCCGGCCAGCATGGCCTCGTTGACGTCTTCAGGCGCCACGCCTTCCGCCACGAGCGCCCTGATGGCCTGCACGATATCCCAGCGGCCGCCGTAGTTGGCAGCGACGGTGAAGGTCAGGCGGGTGTTGTTGCAGGTCAGCGCCTCGGCATCGCGGATCAGGTTCTGGATGCGTTCGGAGAATCCCGACACATCGCCAATGACGCGAAAGCGAATTCCGTTTTCGTGCAGGCGCGCCACCTCGTTTTCGAGCGCACGCATGAACAGTTCCATCAGCAGGGTGACCTCTTCCTGCGGACGGCGCCAGTTTTCCGAACTGAAGGCAAAGACCGTCAGATGCGAAACGCCCCGTTCGGCACAGGCACGAATCACGCCGCGCAGGGCCTCGACCCCCTTGCGGTGGCCCGCCACTCGCGGCATCAACCGCTTCTTGGCCCACCGGCCATTGCCGTCCATGATGATGGCAATGTGCCTGGGCACGTCCTTGCTGGCCGGGATCCCTTGCTTCGCGCCGTCAGTCACGCCTGTCTGCCTGCTGTCATGCTCAGACAGCGAGCAGGTCCTTCTCTTTGTCGGCCAGCATCTTGTCGATGTCGCCGATGAACTTGTCGGTCAGCTTCTGCACTTCGTCCTGCGTGCGACGCTCCTCGTCCTCGGTCGCGGTCTTGGCCTTGACCATGTCCTTGAGCGCGCCGTTGGCGTCGCGACGGATGTTGCGCACGGCCACGCGCGCGCCTTCGGCCTCGCCCCGCACCACCTTGATCAGGTCCTTGCGGCGCTCCTCCGTCAGCACGGGCATGGGAACGCGGATGACGTCGCCGTGGGCCGCCGGATTCAGGCCCAGGTCGCCGTCGCGAATCGCTTTCTCGATCTTGCCGACCATGTTTTTTTCGTACGGCTGCACCCCGAGCGTACGGCTGTCGACCAGTGACACGTTCGCCACTTGCGGCACCGGCGTCGGGTTGCCGTAATAGTCGACCATGACGTGGTCGAGGATGCCCGTGTGCGCACGCCCGGTGCGCACCTTGGCCAGGTCGTTCTTCAGGGCTTCCAGCGTCTTGCCCATTTTCTGTTCGGCAGACTGCTTGATCTCGGCAATGGTGGTTTCAGCCATGTTGACTCCTCAATGTAAGCTCACCCGAGTGCCCTCGTCTTCGCCCATCACCACGCGCTTCAACGCGCCCGGCTTGAAGACGTTGAACACCACGAGCGACAGATCCTGCTCACGGCACAGCGCAAAGGCGGCCGTATCGAGCACGCCCAGATTCTTGGCGATGGCTTCGTCGAAGCTCAGCTTTTCGTAGCGCCGGGCAGTCGCGTCCTTCTTGGGGTCGGCGGTATAGACGCCGTCGACCTTGGTGGCCTTCAGCAGCAGGTCGGCGCCGATTTCCGCTGCGCGCAAGGCCGCGGCCGTATCGGTCGTGAAGAACGGGTTGCCCGTGCCGCCGCCGAAAATCACGACGCGGCCGGCCTCCAGATGGCGCACCGCCTCGTCGCGATTGAAATCCTCGGCGACATGCGCAATATGCACCGCGTTCTGCACCCGCGCATCGACACCGGCACGTTGCAGGGCGTCCTTGAAGGCCAGGGCATTCATGACGGTCGCCAGCATGCCCATCGAGTCCGCCGTGGCGCGATCGGTGCCGGACAGGGCACCGGTGGCGCCGCGAAACAGGTTGCCGCCGCCGACCACGATGCCCACCTGCACACCCAAGGCCACGACTTCGCGAATCTGGTTCACGAAACCCGACATGGTTTCGGCATGGTAGCCGAAACTGTCCGGCCCCATCAGGGCCTCGCCGGACAGCTTCAGCAGGATGCGTCGAACCGGCGCCATCCCCGGTCAGACCTGCGAGGCAGCCGCGACTTCAGCCGCGAAGTCGGTCACTTTCTTCTCGATGCCCTCGCCCACGACGTACATCACGAAACCGTGGCACTGCGAGTTCTTGGATTTCAGCACCTGCTCGACGGTCTGCTTGTCGTCCTTGACGAAGGGCTGCGACAGCAGGGTGACTTCCTTGAGGAACTTCTGCACCGTGCCTTCGGCGATCTTTTCCAGCATGGCTTCGGGCTTGCCGGCTTCCTTGGCCTTCTCGATCGCGACGCGACGCTCGGTGTCGATCAGGTCCTGCGACACGCCGGAGGCGTCGAGCGACTTCGGCTTGGCGGCGGCGATATGCATTGCGATGTCCTTGGCAATCGCCTCGTCACCGGCCACATCGACCAGCACGCCGATTTTGCCGCCGTGGATGTAGCTGGCGAACTTGCCCTGGCCGTCCAGACGCACGAAGCGGCGCACCGACATGTTCTCGCCGATCTTGCCGACCAGTTCGGTACGGAAGGCCTCGACCGTCGTGCCCTTGTAGGGCAGCGCGGACAGCGCGGCGACGTCGGCCGGATTCTGGTTCAGCACCATTTCGGCCAGCGCGTTCGACAGCGCCATGAAATCGTCGTTCTTGGCCACGAAATCGGTTTCGCAGTTGACTTCGACCATCGCGGCCGATTTGCCGTCGGCGCTGATGGCGATGGTCACGATGCCTTCTGCAGCAACACGGCCGGCGGTCTTGGCAGCCTTGTTGCCGAAGCGGACGCGCAGGATTTCCTCGGCCTTCTGCATGTCGCCGCCAGCTTCGGACAGCGCCTTCTTGCAGTCCATCATCGGCGCGTCGGTCTTCTCGCGCAGTTCTTTAACCATGCTTGCAGTGATTTCTGCCATTTCGTGCTCCTCGATCAAGTTTCGGGTCGACTCACTCAACCCGCCAGTTTCAATACGGAAAGAGGGGCAGACGCCCCTCCTTGAATACATGCCGGGTCGCCCCGGCGAGACTGTAGCGCGTCGCGTTTACTCAGCGGCCACGCCACCTTCTTCTTCTTCGACTTCGACGAACTCTTCGCCGCCGACGATTTCGCTGATGACCTGGGCACGGCCTTCCAGTGCCGCGTCGGCCATGCCGCGCGCATACAGGCGAATGGCGCGAGCCGAGTCGTCGTTGCCGGGGATCACGTAATCCAGGCCTTCGGGGCTGTTGTTGGTGTCGACTACGCCGATCACCGGAATGCCCAGCTTCTTGGCCTCGACCACGGCGCCCTTCTGGTAGCCGACGTCGATGATGAACAACGCGTCGGGCAGGCCGCCCATTTCGCGGATGCCACCCAGGCTGCGGTTCAGCTTGTCGACTTCGCGCTGAACGGTCAGGGTTTCCTTCTTCGACAGGCGACCCGGCTCGGCCAGTTGGGCCTCGAGGTCGTTCAGGCGCTTGATCGATTGCTTGACGGTCTTGAAGTTGGTCAGCATGCCGCCGAGCCAGCGGTTGTCGACATAGGGCATGCCGGCGCGCTGGGCTTCCTCGCGGACGATGTCACGTGCGGCGCGCTTGGTGCCGACAAACAGGACGGTGCCCTTGTTGGAAGCGAGCTGACGAACGAACTTTTGCGCCTCCTGGAACATCGGCAGCGATTTTTCCAGGTTGACGATATGAATCTTGCTGCGATGGCCGAAGATAAACGGGGCCATCTTGGGGTTCCAGAAACGGGTCTGGTGGCCGAAATGGACACCGGCTTCCAGCATTTGACGCATGGTGACAGACATGGATTTCTCCTAAAGGGTTGAGCCTCCACCCGTCAGCAGCCGCCCGTTGTTGTCTGCACGGGCAACCACCCTTTAATGACAGGTGTGCGTATTTGTCCGAACCATTTCGGACAGCCCGCGATTGTAATTCGACCAGGCTTTATTTTCAAGGCGCAACATCAATTGCGCTTAACCCCGGTTGGGCGGCACGAATGCGCACCCTGCCCGCGGCCCCGACTCCCCACCGGCCATCTATTTCCATTGTTTAAACAAGGTTATTGCTGCGTGCGCAGGCGCGATAGAATGCGTTTTTGCATCCCATTCGCATCACATGACAGTCACCATCAAAACCGGTCCGGAAATCGAAGGCATGCGCGTTGCCGGCCGGCTCGCATCCGAAGTGCTCGACTACATCACGCCCTTCGTCAAACCCGGCGCCACCACGGGCGAACTGGACAAGCTGTGCCACGACTACATGGTCAACGTGCAGGGCACGATTCCCGCCCCGCTGAACTATGCGCCCGCCGGGCACGCGCCCTACCCCAAGTCGATCTGCACGTCGGTCAACAACCAGGTGTGCCATGGCGTGCCGGGCGACAAGGTGCTCAAGAACGGCGACATCGTGAACCTCGATATCACGGTCATCAAGGACGGCTGGCACGGCGACACCAGCCGCATGTTCGTGGTAGGCGAGGCGTCGATCCAGGCCAGGCGCCTGATCAAGATCACCTACGAGGCGATGTGGCTCGGCATCTCCCACGTCAGGCCGGGGGCCCGGCTTGGCGACATCGGCCACGCCATCCAGAATTTCGCTGAAAACAGCGGCTACAGCGTGGTGCGCGAATTCTGCGGCCACGGCATTGGCCTCAACTTCCACGAAGATCCCCAGGTGCTGCATTACGGCAAGCCGGGCACAGGCCTCGTGCTCGAGGCCGGCATGACCTTCACGATCGAGCCCATGATCAATGCCGGGCGGCGCGACATCCGCCAGATGCCGGACGGCTGGACCATCGTCACCAAGGACCGCAGCCTGTCCGCCCAGTGGGAGCACACCATCCTGGTCACCGACGACGGGTATGAAGTGCTGACCGTGTCGGCAGGCAGCCCGGCCATTCCCGATTGCGTCAAGCAGGCCGCGTGAGCGTGCCGCAGTTCGCCGAACTACGCGACAAACTCAAATCCGGCCGCGCGGGCCTGGCAGCGGGCTATCTCGACAAGCCTGACGCGACCCATTACGTCACGCGCCATGCGGCGCTGGTGGATGGCGTGCTGTCGGAGATCTGCACCCGCATTCACCTGCCGGACAGCTTTTGCCTTGCGGCAGTGGGCGGATATGGGCGCAGTGCGCTTTTTCCCGGATCGGACGTGGACGTGCTGCTGCTGCTTCCGCATGAGCCCTCTCCCGAGGAACAGTCCACGCTGGAGAACTGGGTGCAGGCATGCTGGGACGTCGGCCTCGAGATCGGCCACAGCGTCCGCACGGTCGAGGCCTGCATTGCGGAGGCCGATGCCGACATCACGGTGGAAACCAACCAGCTCGAAGCCCGCTATTTATGGGGAAGATCAGGCCTGTTCGACGAATTTTCGCGCCGTTTCCAGGCACGTTTCGACGCCCAGCGCTTCTTTGACGGCAAACTCGCCGAACAGCAGGCGCGGCACGCGCGCTTCGACGACAGTGCCTACAAGCTCGAACCCAACCTGAAGGACAGTCCGGGCGGCCTGCGCGACCTGCACACGATTCACTGGCTGGCGCAGGCCTGCGGCATCAGCGGCGGCTGGAACGGCCTGGCGCGGGCCGGCCTGCTGACCCGCGCCGAAGCCCGGCACATCGCGCACGAGGAGCGCACGCTGTCCGCGCTGCGCATCCAGCTTCACCTGCTGGCCAATCGTCGCGAGGACCGGCTGGCCTTCGATTACCAGACCGAGCTCGCCGGCCGCCTGGGGCTGGCCGCCACCCCGCACAAACGTCCGGGCGAACGGCTGATGCAGGACTACTATCGCGCCGCCAAGCTGATCCAGCGCGCCAACGATATCCTGGTCCAGTCCCTTCGGGTCAGGCTGTTTCCGGTCACCGCCCCGCCCGAGCCCATCGACGAGGATTTCCAGGTGCGCGCCAACCTGATCGAGGCACGCGATCCAGACCTGTTCAAGCGCAAGCCCGAGACCCTGCTGCGGGCGTTCATCCTGTATGCCCAGTACCCGAGCCTGGCAGGATTCGAGCCGGCCACGCTGAGAGCCCTGTGGCGCGGGCGCACGCGCATCAATGCCGCCTTCAGGGCCCACCCGGCGCATCGCGCCCTGTTCATGACGCTGTTGCGGCAGGACAGGGGCATCACTCGCGCCATCCGCGCCATGCATCGGTATGGCCTGCTGGGCTACTACATCCCGGCTTTCGGCCGCATCGTCGGGCAAATGCAGCACGACCTGTTTCACGTCTACACAGTGGACGAGCACATCCTGACCGTGCTGCGAAACGTCCGCCGCTTCACGGTTCCGCAGCACGCGCACGAGTTTCCGCTCGCGAGCAGGCTGATCGCCTCGTTCGACAAGCCCGAGCTCCTGTACCTGGCTGCGCTGTTTCACGATATCGCCAAGGGCCGCGGCGGCGACCACTCCGAACTCGGCACCGTCGACGCGCGACGGTTCTGCCAGCAGCACGGGCTCGACAAAACCGACACCGAGCTGGTGGCCTGGCTGGTCAACATGCACCTGGTGATGTCGCGCACCTCGCAGAAGGAAGACATCAGCGACCCCGAGGTGATTGCCGCGTTTGCAGACAAAATCGGCACGCCACGCCGCCTGACGGCGCTCTACCTGCTGACGGTGGCCGATATCCGGGGGACCAGCCCCAGCGTCTGGAATGCCTGGAAGGGCAAGCTGCTGGAAGACCTCTATCACGCCACGAAGACGCTACTGTCCAGCGGAGAAGAGGCCGTGGCCGACATCGAGGCCCGGCAGTCGGAGGCGCGCATCAACCTGGCCCTGTACGGACTCCCCAACCAGGCCGCCGATGCCCTGTGGCAGCACCTCGACGAGCGCTACTTCGTCCGCTACGATGCCCCGAACATGGCCTGGCAGGCCCGCATGCTGTGGCGCCACACCGACAGCCCGAGCCCCATCGTCCGCGCGCGCCTCTCGCCTGCCGGCGAGGGCATCCAGGTGCTGGTCTACACACCTGCCCATCCCGACCTGTTTGCACGGATCTGCGGGTTTTTCGCACGCATCCAGTACACCATCCTCGAAGCCAAGATCCACACCACCCGCCATGGCTATGCGCTCGACAGCTTCCAGGTCATGGATCTGGCCAATCGCGGCATCCATTACCGGGATTTCCTGAGTTTCGTGGAACACGAGCTGGCGCTCGACCTCAACCCGGCCAATGTGCTGCAGCCGGCGCCGCGCGGACGCCTGTCGCGCCACCAGCGCCACCACCCCTACCCCGCAACCGTGCGGGTGGAGGCCGATGCCCCCGGACACGGCCATCGCCTGTCCGTCACCTGCGCGGACCGCGGCGGGCTGCTATACGCGATGGCAGAAGTATTGATGCGGCACGACATCAGCGTGTATGCCGCCAAGATCGACACCCTCGGCGAACGGGCCGAGGACACGTTCCTGATTCACGGCAAGGCGCTGCAGACGCCCGAGGGCATCGAGGCCCTGATCGCCGACATGCGCGAGGTCTTGAAATAGCTCAGCCTGCCGGGCGCGCGTATTCGTCGACGTAGCGCCCTCTTGCCGGCGCCTTGCGTGCCGGCGGCGCTTTCTTGCGGGCATCGTCGCCCGGCTTCTTGATCTTTTCGTCCAGTTCGGCCTTGGTCCGGCTCCGACTGCGGCCGGGACGCACCGACGAACGGACTCCCGTCGTGTCGGCCAATTCCAGGCTGTGCTCCAGAGCGTCCTCCGGGCTGGCTGCCGAACGGACAACAGGCGTGTCATTCAGACCATGGCTACGCATCCATGCCGGCCTCATGCTGCCACCTGCCATTCCTTGAGGCTGCTGGACAGGGTACGGGTCAGGGCAATCAGGCTGCCAAGCACCTCGGCGCCGGTTCCGGCTTCGCACGCATCGATCTTGCTCTGGGCATAGACCGACAGGATCAGCAGGTTGTGCTGCACATCCGCCGGCAGATCCAGGCTGCCTTCGGCCAGCGACGTCTGGATACCGTTCCAGGCGGCCCGGCTATCGTCCAGGGCCGCCGACAGGTGGGC
Organism: Thiobacillus sp.; assembly: GCA_041592455.1. Classification (GTDB taxonomy): domain Bacteria; phylum Pseudomonadota; class Gammaproteobacteria; order Burkholderiales; family Thiobacillaceae; genus Thiobacillus. Next base: position 28,268 of record JBFHQA010000017.1, read on the forward strand.
TTCACGGTTGGGCGCGCTCCAGTAGCGCTGTGCCGTCATCAGACGGGCGGCGATATCGTCCAGTTGGAATGCCTCGCCCATCATGACATCGGCGTTTCGGATGCGGCGCTGGGCCTGCTGAATCTGTTGCTCGGGGCTCATTATTGTCCTTGCTGCACGTGCGGGGCACATTGCCCACGTCCACGGTACAAGTTAGCGGCCAGGAAACGGACAACTTTAGCCAGGCTCCAAGGCGCCCCCGCGAGGCCCTGATCCCGCCCTCAATCGTCCTGCAGGTGCTGCCCGGGGAACAGGATTTCGGTGAAACCGAAATGGCGCAGGTCGCGTATCCGCATGGGGTAGAGAACCCCGTGCAGGTGGTCGACCTCGTGCTGGACCACGCGCGCGTGGAAGCCCCGCACGCTGCGGTCGATCGGCTGGCCCTTCGCGTCGAAGCCCTGGTATCGCAGGGCTTCGTGGCGAGGCACCAGGCCTCTCATGCCGGGAACCGACAGGCAGCCCTCCCAGCCCTCTTCCATGACGTCGGACAGGGGGGTGAGCACCGGGTTGATCAGGACGGTCAAGGGAACCGTCTCGGCATCCGGGTAGCGCGGGTTGGAATCGACCTCGAACATGACCACCTGCAGCCCGACACCGATCTGCGGCGCGGCCAGGCCTGCCCCATTCAGGGCGCGCATGGTGTCGTGCATGTCGACGATCAGCTGCGCCAGGTCGAGCGAGGCAAAATCCTCCACCGGCTGCGCGGGTGCCAGCAGCCTCGGATCCCCCATTTTCAGGACGTCGCGGATCGCCATGGCATCTCCAGGAGATCGAGGTCGGCCTGCTCCAGCCAGCGCCATTCGCCCGGCGCCAGCGAGGCCGGCAGGTCGAAGTGGCCGATGGCTTCGCGATGCAGCTGGGAAACGTGGTTGCCTGCCGCGACGATCATGCGCCTGACCTGATGGTACTTGCCCTCTCCCAGGCCCATCCGCAGGGTATGGCCATCGACCGGTTCGCATGTCAATGCGGCCAGCGGGGCCGGCTCGTCGTTGAGCTGCACCCCGTTACGCAAGGCTTCGAGCATGGTTTCGGTCACCGGTTCGGCGCAGGTGGCCCGGTACAGCTTGGCCACGCCCTTCTTCGGCGAAATCATGCGGTGGATGAACTGCCCGTCGTCCGAGAACAGCAGCAGGCCGGTGGTGTCCTGGTCGAGCCGCCCCACGCATTGCACCCCGCGCTGCACCAGCAGGGGCGGCAGCAGGGAGAACACGCTGGGATGATGGCTGGGATGGTGCGAGCACTCGTAGCCCGCCGGCTTGTTGAGCACCACATAGGCTTTCTCGCGATACGGCATGGCTTCGCCGTCGACAGACAAGATCAGCCCGACCGGATCGACCTCGGCCTCGGGATCGTCGCACACCACGCCGTTCACCTCGACCGTGCCCGAGCGGATACGCGCCACGCACTCCTTGCGCGAGCCG